>NZ_JACKZK010000008.1:0-244311 GCF_014230245.1 Pseudomonas sp. MSSRFD41
TCATAACCCGAAGGTCGTCGGTTCAAATCCGGCCCCCGCAACCAGTTTTAGCAGAGCCCCTTTCCAGGGGCTTTTTGTTAGCTGGACACTTTATAGCGCCGCTGTTCGACGGCGTTTCCGGGATGGGCGTTTCGCCCATTTTTTATTTGCACAAGCATGCACGAGGGGGTTCAGGTGTCGAGCAAGCTAGAACAGTTGCAGGCCTTGTTGGCCCCGGTGGTCGTGGCCCTTGGCTATGAATGCTGGGGTATCGAGTTTTCGGCTCAGGGCCGCCATTCATTGTTGCGCGTTTATATCGATAAAGAAGGCGGTGTACTGGTGGATGATTGCGCCATCGTCAGCCGCCAGCTCAGCGGTGTCCTGGACGTTGAAGATCCAATCTCCGTTGAATACACCCTTGAAGTTTCCTCTCCTGGCATGGAACGCCCGCTGTTCACCCTTGAACAGTTTGCCAAGTATGTCGGTGAGCAAGTGAAGATCAAACTGCGCTCGCCCTTCGAAGGCCGGCGTAATTTCCAGGGCCTTCTCCGCGGGGTGGAGGAGCAGGATGTCGTGGTGCAGGTGGATAACCACGAGTTCCTGTTGCCGATCGATATGATCGACAAGGCCAACATTATTCCCAGTTTTGACTGAGACGCGGATCCCGCGGATCCAATGGCTTGCGAAAGGCGAGGCGTACGATGAGCAAAGAAGTACTGCTGGTTGTTGAGTCGGTATCCAATGAAAAGGGTGTACCGGCAAGCGTGATTTTTGAAGCGCTGGAGCTGGCCCTGGCCACTGCTACCAAGAAGCGTTTTGAAGACGAAGTGGACTTGCGTGTGGATATCAACCGCCACACCGGTTCCTATGAAACTTTCCGTCGCTGGACTGTGGTCGAAGAAGCCGATCTGGATGATCCGGCGGTGGAGATCTGGCCGAGCAAGGCCCGCGAGACTCATCCCGATGCCAAGGTCGGTGATGTGATCGAGGAAAAGATCGAGTCCATCGAGTTCGGCCGCATCGCTGCCCAGACCGCCAAACAGGTCATCGTGCAGAAGGTTCGCGAAGCCGAGCGCGCACAGGTGGTGGATGCCTACCGCGAGCGTCTGGGCGAGATCATCTCCGGCACCGTCAAGAAGGTGACCCGGGACAACGTGATCGTCGATCTGGGCAACAACGCCGAGGCGTTGCTGGCTCGTGAAGACATCATCTCCCGTGAAACTTTCCGGGTTGGCGTGCGCTTGCGCGCGCTGCTCAAGGAAATCCGCACCGAGAACCGCGGCCCGCAGCTGATCCTGTCGCGTACCGCTCCGGAAATGCTGATCGAGCTGTTCCGTATCGAAGTGCCGGAAATCGCCGAAGGCCTGATCGAAGTCATGGCTGCTTCCCGTGATCCGGGTTCGCGGGCCAAGATCGCCGTTCGCTCCAAGGACAAGCGCATCGACCCGCAGGGCGCCTGCATCGGTATGCGCGGCTCGCGCGTCCAGGCCGTTTCCGGCGAATTGGGCGGTGAGCGTGTAGACATCGTCCTGTGGGACGAGAACCCGGCGCAGTTCGTGATCAACGCCATGTCGCCGGCCGAAGTCGCGGCCATCATCGTCGACGAAGATGCCCATGCCATGGACATCGCCGTTGGCGCTGACAACCTGGCCCAAGCCATTGGCCGCGGCGGTCAGAACGTGCGCCTGGCCAGCCAGTTGACTGGCTGGACCCTGAACGTGATGACCGAATCGGACATCCAGGCCAAGCAGCAAGCAGAAACCGGCGACATCCTGCGCAATTTCATCGAAGAGCTGGAAGTCGATGAAGAGCTGGCGCAGGTTCTGGTTGATGAAGGCTTCACCAGCCTGGAAGAGATTGCCTACGTACCGTTGGAAGAAATGCTCAACATCGACGGCTTTGACGAAGACATCGTCAACGAGCTTCGCGCTCGCGCCAAGGACCGTTTGTTGACTAAAGCCATCGCTACTGAGGAAAAGCTGGCAGACGCCCATCCGGCCGAAGACCTGCTCTCGCTCGAGGGTATGGACAAGGATTTGGCGATGGAACTGGCGGTGCGCGGCGTAATTACCCGCGAAGACCTGGCCGAGCAGTCTATTGACGACCTGCTCGACATCGACGGCATCGACGATGATCGTGCCGGCAAGTTGATCATGGCCGCCCGAGCCCACTGGTTCGAGTAATAGGCGCGGCCTGAGGAGAGAAGTGCATGACGCAAGTCACGGTGAAACAACTGGCCGATGAGGTCAAAACACCGGTAGAGCGCCTGCTGCAGCAGATGCGTGAGGCAGGTCTGCCGCACACCGCCGCCGAGGAGCATGTGAGCGACAGCGAGAAGCAATCGCTGCTGACTCACCTGAAAAGCAGCCACAAGGCGAAGGTGGAAGAACCGCGCAAGATCACTTTGCAGCGCAAGACCACCAGTACCCTGCGTGTCGCTGGTAGCAAGAGCATCAGCGTTGAAGTGCGCAAGAAGAAAGTCTTCGTGCAGCGCAGCCCGGAAGAAATCGAAGCCGAGCGCCAGCGTGAGCTGGAAGAACGTCGCGCAGTAGAAAATGCTGCCCGTCAAAAGGCTGAAGAAGAAGCCAAGCGCCGCGCCGAAGAAGAAGCACGTCGTCAGCCTGCTCCGGTTGCCGAGCCTGTTGTCGAGGCGGTCGCGGAGCCTGTTCCTGCGGCGGTCGAGCCTGTGCAGGAGGCTCCAGTGGCGGCTCCAGCTCCCGTGGCCGATGTTCGCAAGAAGGATGATCAGCGTCGTGCGGACAAGTCCCGCAACGACGACAACCGCCGTGGCGGCGATGGCGAGCGCAAGAACGCTCCGCATCGTGCCTCGGTCAAGGAAAAGGCTCCGGCGCCTCGCGTTGCCCCGCGTACTACCGACGAAGAAAGCGATGGTTTCCGTCGCGGTGGTCGCGGCAAGGCCAAGCTGAAGAAACGCAACGCTCACGGTTTCCAGAACCCTACCGGGCCGGTGATTCGTGACGTGCAGATCGGCGAGACCATTACCGTGGGCGAACTGGCCCAGCAGATGTCGGTGAAGGCTGCTGAAGTCATCAAGTTCATGTTCAAGCTGGGCACTCCAGCCACCATCAACCAGGTACTGGACCAGGAAACTGCCCAGCTGGTTGCCGAGGAGCTGGGTCACAAGGTGACCCTGATCAGCGACACCGCCCTGGAAGATTCCCTGGCCGAGTCTCTGAAGTTCGAAGGTGAAGCGGTTGCCCGCGCGCCAGTCGTGACCGTAATGGGCCACGTTGACCATGGTAAGACTTCGCTGCTGGACTACATCCGTCGCGCCAAAGTGGCTGCGGGCGAAGCCGGTGGCATTACCCAGCACATCGGTGCCTACCACGTGGAAACCGAGCGTGGCATGGTCACTTTCCTCGACACCCCAGGCCACGCCGCGTTTACCGCGATGCGTGCCCGTGGTGCCAAGGCGACCGACATCGTGATCCTGGTGGTCGCGGCGGACGATGGCGTGATGCCGCAAACCATCGAGGCTGTCCAGCACGCCCAGGCTGCCGGTGTTCCACTGGTGGTCGCGGTGAACAAGATCGACAAGCCGGGCGCTGACCTGGACCGTATCCGCAGCGAGCTCGCGACTCACGGCGTGACTCCGGAAGACTGGGGTGGCGATACGCCGTTCGTGCCGGTCTCCGCGAAGATGGGTACTGGCGTTGACGACCTGCTCGAAGCTGTCCTGCTGCAGGCCGAGGTACTGGAACTCACCGCGATGCCCTCGGCTCCTGGCCGTGGCGTGGTGGTCGAATCCCGTCTCGACAAGGGCCGTGGCCCAGTCGCTACCGTGCTGGTTCAGGACGGTACCCTGCGTCAGGGTGACATGGTGCTGGTCGGTTCGAACTATGGCCGCGTGCGCGCCATGCTCGACGAGAACGGCAAGCCGATCAAGGAAGCGGGCCCGGCCATTCCGGTCGAGATCCTCGGCCTGGACGGTACCCCGGACGCTGGCGACGAGATGAGCGTGGTGGCTGACGAGAAGAAGGCCCGTGAAGTGGCCCTGTTCCGTCAAGGCAAGTTCCGCGAAGTCAAGCTGGCCCGCGCCCACGCCGGCAAGCTGGAAAACATTTTCGAAAGCATGGGCCAGGAAGAGAAGAAGACGCTCAACATCGTCCTCAAGTCCGACGTCCGTGGTTCGCTGGAAGCCCTGCAAGGCGCCTTGAACGGCCTGGGCAACGACGAAGTGCAAGTGCGTGTAGTAGGCGGTGGCGTCGGTGGTATCACCGAGAGCGATGCCAACCTGGCCCTGGCTTCCAATGCTGTACTGTTCGGCTTCAACGTGCGTGCCGATGCTGGCGCGCGCAAGATCGTCGAGCAGGAAGGTCTGGATATGCGTTACTACAACGTGATCTACGACATCATCGAAGACGTCAAGAAAGCCCTGACCGGTATGCTGGGCAGCGACGTTCGGGAGAACATCCTGGGTATCGCCGAGGTTCGTGACGTGTTCCGCTCGCCGAAGTTCGGTGCGATCGCCGGTTGCATGGTCATCGAAGGTGTCGTGCACCGCAACCGTCCGATCCGCGTACTGCGTGAGGACATCGTTATCTTCGAAGGCGAGCTGGAATCCCTGCGCCGCTTCAAGGATGACGCTTCCGAAGTTCGTGCCGGCATGGAGTGCGGTATTGGCGTCAAGAGCTACAACGACGTCAAGGTTGGCGACAAGATCGAAGTCTTCGAGAAGGTCCAGGTTGCTCGCAGCCTCTGACTCGTGCACTTCAAGAGTCCCGATGGACCGCCGCATGCAAATGCGCGGTAGCGCTGGCGGGCTCTAAACGCAACGCCCGGTCCGGCTTCTGCCAGGCCGGGCGTTTGCCGCTTTCAGACCACACGGGTTTCGCCGTGAGGCAGTAACAGGTAACAAGACATGGCAAAAGAATATAGCCGTACCCAACGCATCGGCGATCAGATGCAGCGCGAACTGGCGCAACTGATCCGCCGCGAAGTCAAGGACCCACGCGTCGGCCTGGTGACCATCACCGCCGTGGATGTCAGCCGCGATGTCGGCCACGCGAAGATCTACATCACCGTCATGGGCCAGGAAAGTGCCGAGTCCATTGCCCAGAGCATCAAGGTACTGAACTCGGCTGCAGGTTTCCTGCGCATGCAACTGGCCCGCGAAATGAAGCTGCGCAGCGTGCCGCAACTGCACTTCCATTACGACGAGAGCGTGGCCCGTGGCGCGCACCTGTCGGCCCTGATCGAGCGCGCCGTGGCTGAAGACAGCCTGCACGGCGAAGCCTCTGCTCCTGAAGACACCAAGGAGTAAGCGGTGGCCCAGGTCAAGCGTATCCGCCGTAACGTCAGCGGCATCATCCTGTTGGACAAGCCCCTGGGCTTCACCTCCAATGCGGCATTGCAGAAGGTTCGCTGGTTGCTCAATGCCGAGAAGGCCGGCCATACCGGTAGCCTCGACCCCCTGGCCACCGGCGTGCTGCCGCTGTGCTTCGGCGAGGCCACCAAGTTCTCGCAATACCTGCTCGATTCCGACAAGGGTTATGAAACCCTGATGCAATTGGGCAAGACCACCAGCACCGCGGATGCCGAAGGCGAAGTCCTGCGTACTCGCGAAGTGACCGTTGGTCGTGCCGATATCGAAGCGGTATTGCCGGAATTTCGTGGTGAAATCAAGCAGATACCGCCGATGTACTCGGCCCTCAAGCGCGACGGCCAGCCTCTCTACAAGCTGGCTCGTGCAGGGGAAGTGGTGGAGCGCGAACCGCGTTCTGTTACTATTGCGCGCCTGGAATTGCTCGCCTGCGAAGGTGACACCGCCCGCCTGGCGGTGGATTGCAGCAAAGGCACCTATATCCGCACCCTGGTGGAGGATATTGGAGAGAAGCTCGGCTGTGGTGCTTACGTCGCGGAACTGCGGCGGACCCAGGCCGGCCCTTTCAGCCTGGCCCAGACGGTCACCCTGGAAGAGCTCGAAGCAGTGCATGCCGAAGGTGGCAACGAGGCGGTTGATCGTTTCCTGATGCCATCGGATAGCGGCCTGCAGGATTGGCCGTTGCTGCGCTTCTCGGAACACAGTGCGTTCTACTGGCTCAATGGCCAACCGGTACGCGCTCCCGATGCACCGAAGTTCGGCATGGTGCGCGTACAAGATCACAACGGTCGCTTCATCGGTATCGGTGAAGTGAGCGAAGACGGGCGCATCGCGCCGCGTCGACTGATTCGGTCAGAGTGACCGAAACCAGTCCGCGTAACAGCGGGCTGGCGAGTGTGGCTGTCAGCAGGCACGGTCACCACTCTTTTTTAGATACAGGGATTTGTCCCTGGCCTGTTGAAACTGTTCTTGAACAGTTTCCTGATATAAGGAATGCCCACATGGCACTCAGCGTTGAAGAAAAAGCTCAGATCGTAGCCGACTACCAGCAAGCTGTTGGTGACACTGGTTCGCCAGAAGTGCAAGTTGCACTGCTGACCGCCAACATCAACAAACTGCAAGGTCACTTCAAGGCCAACGGTAAAGACCACCACTCCCGTCGTGGCCTGATCCGCATGGTAAACCAGCGTCGTAAGCTGCTGGACTACCTGAAGGGCAAGGACCTGAGCCGTTACAGCACCCTGATCGGTCGTCTGGGTCTGCGTCGCTAATCAGCGATTGCGCTATGAGGTTGGTTGCTTGCCATGCGTCAGCGGTTTTTCCGCCGGCGTATGGCAGGCTTCCAGCCTCAAGTTTTATCTGGAAAGCAGTTTTACCTGGACAATAAAGGCTGGGCCGATTCCCACCGTTGCCCAAGAATTTCGCAAGAACACAAGTTTCCCCAAGAGCCACAAAGAAGGTAGGACACCGTGAACCCGGTAATCAAGAAATTCCAGTTCGGTCAGTCGACCGTAACCCTCGAGACTGGCCGTATCGCCCGTCAGGCCTCCGGCGCAGTATTGGTCACCGTTGACGACGACGTCAGCGTATTGGTGACCGTAGTCGGTGCCAAGCAAGCCGATCCAGGCAAAGGCTTCTTCCCTCTGTCTGTCCACTACCAGGAAAAAACCTACGCCGCCGGCAAGATCCCTGGTGGTTTCTTCAAGCGTGAAGGCCGTCCTTCCGAGAAAGAGACCCTGACCTCGCGTCTGATCGACCGTCCGATCCGTCCTCTGTTCCCAGAAGGCTTCATGAACGAAGTGCAGGTTGTCTGCACCGTCGTTTCCACCAGCAAGAAGACCGATCCGGACATCGCTGCGATGATCGGTACCTCCGCTGCCCTGGCTATCTCCGGCATTCCTTTCGACGGCCCGATCGGCGCTGCCCGCGTCGCTTTCCACGAAAGCACCGGCTACCTGCTGAACCCAACCTACGAGCAACTGGCTGCTTCGAGCCTGGACATGGTCGTAGCCGGTACCGAAGAAGCGGTACTGATGGTTGAGTCCGAAGCCAAGGAACTGACCGAAGACCAGATGCTGGGCGCCGTGCTGTTCGCCCACGACGAATTCCAGTCGGTGATCAAGGCCGTCAAGGAACTGGCCGCCGAAGCCGCCAAGCCAACTTGGGACTGGGCGCCTGCCGCCGAAGCCACCGAGCTGCTGGGTGCCATCCGCGCCGAGTTCGGCGACGCCATCTCCCAGGCCTACACCATCACCGTCAAGGCCGACCGTTATGCCCGCCTGGGCGAGCTGAAGGAGCAAGTGGTCGCCAAGCTCTCCGGCGAAGAAGGCCAGCCATCGGCTGCCGACGTCAAGGCGGCTTTCGGTGAGATCGAATACCGCACCGTTCGCGAAAACATCGTCAACGGCAAGCCACGTATCGACGGCCGCGACACTCGCACCGTGCGTCCGCTGAATATCGAAGTCGGCGTCCTGTCCAAGACCCACGGTTCGGCCCTGTTCACCCGTGGCGAAACCCAGGCCCTGGTCGTCGCGACCCTGGGGACCGCCCGTGACGCACAGCTGCTGGACACCCTGGAAGGCGAGAAGAAAGACCCCTTCATGCTGCACTACAACTTCCCGCCGTTCTCGGTGGGCGAGTGTGGTCGCATGGGCGGTGCCGGTCGTCGTGAAATCGGCCACGGCCGCCTGGCTCGTCGTTCCGTCCAGGCCATGCTGCCGGACGCCGACGCGTTCCCGTACACCATCCGTGTGGTATCGGAAATCACCGAGTCCAACGGTTCCAGCTCCATGGCTTCGGTCTGCGGTGCTTCCCTGGCCCTGATGGACGCTGGTGTGCCAATGAAGGCTCCGGTTGCCGGTATCGCCATGGGCCTGGTGAAGGAAGGCGAGAAGTTCGCCGTCCTGACCGACATCCTGGGTGACGAAGACCACCTGGGCGACATGGACTTCAAGGTGGCCGGTACCGCCAAGGGCGTGACCGCGCTGCAGATGGACATCAAGATCAAGGGCATTACCGAAGAAATCATGGAGATCGCCCTGGGCCAGGCCCTGGAAGCTCGCCTGAACATCCTCGGCCAGATGAACCAGGTGATCGGCCAGTCCCGCTCCGAGCTGTCGGCTAACGCTCCGACCATGATCGCGATGAAGATCGACACCGACAAGATCCGTGACGTCATCGGTAAAGGCGGCGCCACCATCCGCGCGATCTGCGAAGAAACCAAGGCTTCGATCGACATCGAAGACGACGGTTCGATCAAGATCTTCGGCGAAACCAAGGAAGCGGCAGAGGCAGCTCGCCAGCGCGTCCTGGGCATCACCGCAGAAGCCGAGATCGGCAAGATCTACCTGGGCAAGGTCGAGCGTATCGTCGACTTCGGCGCCTTCGTCAACATCCTGCCGGGCAAGGACGGCCTGGTGCACATCTCCATGCTGAGCGACGCTCGCGTAGAGAAAGTCACCGACATCCTGAAAGAAGGCCAGGAAGTGGAAGTGCTGGTACTGGACGTGGACAACCGCGGCCGTATCAAGCTGTCCATCAAGGACGTGGCGGCGGCCAAGGCTTCGGGCGTTTAATCTCCCCTTGGCCTTACGCTGAATAAGCAAACGCCCCGACTGGTTCGGGGCGTTTTGCTATCTGCGCTTGATATCTCTTTGCCCTCTTGCCTGGCGCGCCCCAGGCGCCGGTGCTAGGTTTAGCCCACGCCGGTGTAGCTCAGTCGGTAGAGCAGCGCACTCGTAACGCGAAGGTCGCAGGTTCGATTCCTGTCTCCGGCACCACTGACACTCGACAAAGCCCGCCTGCCGCGGGCTTTGTCGTTCCTGGCCAAGTGTTATCTGGGCTTGCGGTTCAGGTTATCCACATCGCGCTGGAGCCGTTGCAGATCGCTACCCTGGTCGCGCAGTTCACGCTTGATGTCGGACAGGTCACCAGCGCTCGAACTACTGCCGTTGTTGCGCTTGAGGTCGGCAATCGTCCTGGCTTGGTCGTCGACGGTGCGTTTGAGCTTTTCCACCTCGGCGCTGGTGTTCTTCAAGGCGTCCCGCAGTTTTTGCAGGTCCTCGCTACTGAAATCCGAGCTGCGCAGGCTGATATCGCCGCTGGGCGTTCGATGGACAGTGCCAAGCTTGTCGTAGGAGGAAGGGTGGGTGTCGTCGAACTCGACAGCGGCCTGGGCCGTACTGCCCAGCAGTGCCAAGGTGCAGGTCACGAACAGGATGGGGGCAAAAGAAGGGCGACGGGACATCACTGCAGTTCCTTGTGAGATGCCGGTATGGCACATTGCTATGACTATGGCCGACGAACCTGGTTCCCGAGGGAAGCGGAGCGAATGCCACGGTTGCAGGGAAATCCGCGGTTTTTCCCACAAGGCTGCATTGAGTCATATAAATCACCGACCAAAGTCCCTATATTCGGTCTCTGTCTGAGTACCAGCATGCTGTTTTCAGATGATCTCGAATGGCTCTGCAGGCCGGTTGAACCGAGCGGCCCAGAGATCCCAGCGACCCCGATCCACCTCCATTCCCATGATCAGAGAGAACGAGATGATTCCTAAAGAGGCAAGAATCGACGTAGCGCTTGAAAGGTACCTGGCTGCCACGCCTTCCTTGCAAGAAGAAATCAGTGCCCTGAGCCCTGAGGAGCAGAAGCAACAGGCGCAATGGGCCTTTGAAGACGAGGCGGAGTCTCGCGGCATCGAGCCGTGGGAGCTGGTACTCGACCTGGTGGCCGAGACACCCGAGGAACTGAAGGCCATGCGCCTGGAAGTGCACCAGGAGGTTGCCGAGGCCCTGGGCATGGATCTTCAGGACTATCTGGAACTCAACGAAATCGACGATTGAGCACGAGCGGCGACCAGCTTCAAGAGTGCTTCTTGAAGCTGGTCGCCAAGCCCATCGCCGTTCTCAGAGGCTCAGGCGCATGGACAGGTCCAGGGCCTTCACATCCTTGGTCATGGCGCCGATGGAGATGTAGTCCACGCCGGTTTCGGCGATCGGACGCAAGGTGCTCTCGTTGATCCCGCCGCTGGCTTCGAGCTTGGCCCGGCCCGCATTCAGGCGCACGGCCTCGCGCATGTCGTCCAGGCTCAACTCGTCGAGCATGATGATATCGGCACCCGCCGCCAGCGCTTCTTTCAATTCCACCAGGCTTTCCACTTCCACCTCCACCGGCTTGCCCGGGGCGATCTTGTGGGCGGCGCTGATCGCCTGGGCGATACCGCCGCAGGCGGCGATATGGTTTTCCTTGATCAGGAAGGCGTCATACAGGCCGATGCGGTGGTTGTGGCAGCCGCCGCAGGTGACTGCGTACTTTTGTGCCAGGCGCAGGCCGGGCAGGGTCTTGCGGGTGTCCAGCAGCTTGACCTGGGTATCGGCGACAAAGTCGGCCAGGTGGCGGGCGCGGGTGGCCACCCCCGACAGCAGTTGCAGGAAGTTCAGGGCGCTGCGCTCGCCGGTGAGCAGCGATCGGGCCGGGCCTTCGAGATGGAACAGCGCCTGGTTGGGCACCACCCGCTCGCCATCCGCCACTTGCCAGTGCACGGCGACCCGTGGGTCCAGCTGGCGAAATACCGCATCGACCCAGGCGGTACCACTGATCACCGCCGCTTCCCGGGTAATGATGGTGGCCTTGGCCAGGCGTTCGGCCGGGATCAGTTGCGCGGTGATATCGCCGCTGCCGATGTCCTCCAGCAGTGCGCGGCGCACGTTGGCTTCGATTTCGGCGGTCAGGTCGGCGAGGCGTAGATTCGGCATAACGGACTCCACAAACAAGGTGCGCCGATTATAGGGGCATGGGATCGGCGAACCCAAGGCGGCTAATCGGCAAGCCCGGGCCGAACCTGTGTTTCGTCGCTTTGTCTGAATGGATGAGAGATTTTTCCTAGAAACATAAGGGTTATTTCCGAGGAGTCGACAGAGTCTGCTGGCGCAACAGGGGAGTTTTGCAAGATAATGTGACTTGTAATTGACGTCATAGCTTTGACGTGTCTTTGGCTTCCCCTTACATGAAGTGCAGCGCAGTGCATTTATGCCTTCGCTCAGAGTCGGTTGTGAGCGTCACCGGCTCGGCAGGACCTTGATATCGAACCGAAGAAACACCTTTGCAGGAGGCGTGGATGCACAACGACGGGAATGTAGTGCCTTTGCACAAGGCCGCTACAGATCAGGCGAGCGCTTCGCCGTTGGCCCGCCTGCCGGTGATTCTGCTTCAGGTTCGTGACAAGGCCGCCCAACAGCTGCGCCATGGCTTGCAAGAGCTGTTCGATAACGCCGACGACACCTTGTTCGAGATGGCCGACCGGGCCCAGGACAACATCGAGCAGAACATCCTGTTCGAGGCCATGCGCGACCTGCGCCTGAAGCGCAAGAGCATCGAGCGCGGCTTTCTCGAGAAGTTCTTCGAGGCCTTCGCCGGCCTGGTCCAGTACGACCCGGCCCTGGTCATCGCCCATGCCGCGGCCTACGACCCGGAGCAGCAACCCTCCCGCGATGACCTGGAAAAGACCGTCGCCGTGGAGGCCATGGTGGCCAGGGTGCTCAACCGGGCCGGCTTCGCCCTGGGGCACCTGACCGCACGCCTGGGAGTATTGCTGGGCCGGCGCCTGGCCGAAGGCGAGAACCCCCTGGGGCCGGCGCTGCTCTGCGAATATTTCCTGCAGGCCGGGCGCAGCCTGGGGGTGGAGATCAAGGTCAAGCTGATCATCCTCAAGCTGTTCGAGCGCTACGTGCTCAGGGAGGCCGAGCAGCTCTATGCCGAGGCCAACCAGCTGCTGATCGCCACCGGCATCCTCCCCGACCTGCTGCCGGCCCCGGCGCGGCGTGCTTCGGACCGGGTCCACGCCGAGGTCCAGGACGAGGCTGGCCAGGGCGGCGCAGGTAAAACCGGACAACATCCCTTCGACGAAAGCGTCCAGGAAGTCTTCGCTGCCCTGCAGACCCTGTTGCTCCATGTGCGCGGCAGTGTGGCGCCGACCCTGGAAGCCAGTGCCGAGCCCCTGCCGATTTCCACCCGCGACCTGCTGCGCCTGCTCTCGCACCTGCAGCAGTACGTGCCGCCACCCAGCCACCAGGACGATTTCGACCTGCGCAACCAGCTGGAGCAACTGCTGACCCGGGTCAGCGTCAAGAGCGGCAAGTCGCGAGTGGTGGATGTGGCCGACGAAGACGTGATCAACCTGATCGCGATGCTGTTCGAATGCATCCTTGACGACCGCAACCTGCCGGACTCGCTCAAGGCGCTGATCGGCCGCCTGCAGATCCCCATGCTCAAGGTGGCGGTGCTGGACAAGAGCTTCTTCAGCCGTGGCAGCCATCCAGCCCGGCGCCTGCTCAATGAAATCGCCGCCGCAGCCATGGGCTGGGGCGGCTGTGACGACCACCAGCGTGACAGCCTGTACCTGCGTATCGAACAAGTGGTGCAGCGGCTGTTGAGCGAGTTCCGCGACGACCCGGCGATCTTTTCCGAGCTGCTGGCGGACTTCCTGGCCTTCACCGCGGACGAGCGTCGTCGGGCCGAGTTGCTCGAACAGCGCACCCGCGATGCCGAAGAAGGCCGGGCCAAGGCCGAGCTGGCCCGGCGCCGGGTGGAACAGGCGCTGAACCAGGCCTTGCTGGGCAAGGTCATGCCCCAGGTGGTGGTGGATTTCATCCGCGATGCCTGGAGCCAGGTGCTGTTGCTCAGTTGCCTGAAGCACGGCGACGACTCGCCGCAGTGGCAGGCGGCCGAACAGACCATGGAACAACTGATCTGGAGTGTGCAGCGCCACGCCGAGCCGGATATCGCCATGCGCCTGCTGGCCCTGGTGCCCGGCTTGCTCAAGGGGCTGCGCGACGGCCTGAGTGGCGCGGCCTTCGATCCCTTCGCCACCAGCGAATTCTTCGCCCAGCTGGAGCTTTTGCACCTGCAGGCGTTCGAGCACCAGGCCCTGGCCACGCCACCGCCCGTGGTCGCTCGGGAGCCGGCACCTACGGACATGGTCGAGGTGGCCCAGCAGATCGTCCTGCCCAGCGCCGAGGAAGGCCCGCTGGAAGCGGCGCCCCTGGCCTTGCCGGTCAACGACCCGAGCCTGCAACTGGTCGACCAGCTGCGCCTGGGGGCCTGGGTCGAGTTCCAGGAGGATGAAGACAGCATCCTGCGCTGCAAGCTGGCAGCCATCGTTCCCCATCCCGTGGCCAAGTACGTCTTCGTCAACCGTACCGGGATGAAGGTGCTGGAGCGCACCCGCATGGGCCTGGCCCTGGAATTCCAGCGTGGCGCGGTACGCGCCCTGGACGACACCCTGCTGTTCGACCGGGCTCTGGAATCGGTGATTGGCCATCTGCGGCGTCTCAATCACGGCAAGTGATCGCAACCGGCACCGGGATCGCGGCATACTGGGCCACTCAAGGCTTTATGTTGAAGGAATCGGTATGCGGCTGGACCCTGCCACGGGTTGGTGCGATGGCGTACGTCACTGTCCGTCACCCAATTTCAATGAACGCCCGGCGGGCGAGATTTCCCTGCTGGTGATCCATAACATCAGCCTGCCGCCGGGGCAGTTCGGCACCGGCAAGGTGCAGGAATTCTTCCAGAATCGCCTCGATGTCACAGAGCATCCCTATTTTGCCGGGATCGCCGACTTGCGCGTGTCCGCGCATTTTCTGATCGAACGTGACGGCGCGGTCACCCAGTTTGTCTCCTGTCTGGAGCGGGCCTGGCATGCCGGGGTGTCGAGTTTCGAGGGGCGCGAGACCTGCAACGACTTTTCCCTGGGCATCGAGCTGGAAGGCACCGACGAGCTGCCGTTCACCGATGCCCAGTACCAGGCGTTGAGTCTGTTGACCGAGCAATTGCAGGCGGCCTTCAGCGCCATCACGCCACACAGGATTTGTGGCCATAGCGACATCGCGCCCGGGCGCAAGACCGATCCGGGCCAGGCTTTCGACTGGGCACGCTATCGTGCCGCCTTGGAAAAAGGGGAAGGACAATGAGTTTTCTGGTGTTGCTGCTGGCGGTGTGGATCGAGAAGTTCTCGGCCTTGCGCCAGAAAGTGCAGCGCGACGGCTGGTGGCTGGCGCGCCTGGCGCGATGGGAGTCGAGCCCGCGCATGGCCGGGCGTCCCTGGAGCCTGCTGGGCTTGCTGGTGCTGCTGCCGGTGCTGGTGCTCGGTTTGCTGTTGCTGATCGTGCAGCCGCTGGCCTACGGCTTGCTGGCGGCGCCGCTGCACCTGCTGGTGGTGATCTACGCCCTGGGGCGCGGCGACTTGCTCGGCGGCCTGGGGCCGTTTCGCGATGCCTGGCGGCGCGAGGACCTGCAAGCGGCGCTGCATGTGGCCAAGCGTGACCTGGACATCTGCGCCGATTCTGGCGAGCAGTTGCTGGAGCGGGTCCAGGGCCATCTGCTGTGGCAGGCCTACCAGGGCTTCTTCGCGGTGATCTTCTGGTACTTCCTGCTGGGTCCGGTCGCGGCGCTGAGCTACCGCTTGCTGGCGCTGGCCGCCGAGCATGGCAAGAACCCGGCGCTGGTGGAGCGCGCGGCGCAGCTGCGGCATGCCTTCGACTGGTTGCCGGTACGGCTGCTGGCGGCAAGCTTCGCCCTGGTGGGCAACTTCGTGGCGGTGGGCCGGGTGATGCTCCACGAACTGCTCAACTGGCACATCGACGCCGCGCATCTGGTGGAGGAGGTCGGCCTGGTGGCCGCTGAGATCCCGCCGCCAGTCGCAGGCCCCGAAGGCATCAACAGCCTGGATCGCATCTGGGAACTGTTGCTGCGGGCCGCCGTGCTCTGGTACGCCGGTTTCGCCCTGTATACCGTGCTCATCTGAGCCCTCTGGCGAGGGGGCCGGCTCCCTCGCCCTTGTTCCCCGCAGCCCCCTGGCGCGATTAACTTTAAGTTACAAAACCTCTCCCGAAATTACGCTATACAGACGGAGCGCCGAATAGTGGCTATCTGCTGCCTTCGCCTGCCTGCCAATAAAAATAAAAGAAAAGGGAGACTTCTTTGTGAAGAGCTTGCTCTATCCCGCCGTCGCGCTGATGAATCGCCTGAGCTTCGGCATGAAGTTCAGCCTGATCAGCGTGCTGTTCTTTGTCCCCATGCTGGTGACCAACTTTTATCTGGTGCGCGATTCCTACCGCGAGTTCCAGGGCACCCGGGTCGAACTGCAAAGCCTTGACCTGCTGGGCAGCAGCCTGGCCCTGCGCCGCGACCTGGAGACCCTGAACAACCAGGTGCAAATCAACGCCGGCCTGGGCCAGTCCGGCAAGGCGGGGGACCTGGAGAGCAAGATCGCCGCCCAGGAGCGCCTGGTGCTCGAGCGCCTGCAAGCCATGCAAGCGGTGACCAGCGACCCCCAGCAGGTGGAGATCTTCAACGCCAAGCGCGATGAACTGGTGACGGCCTTCAAGGCCCAGCAAGTGGAAAACTCGCTGCTGAACAAGAGCGGACTGATCGGCAAGTTGCTGGGCAGCGCGCAGCTGTTCAGCCAGATCATCGCCAGCCAGTCGGGCCTCAGCCGTGATGCCCAGGGCGATATCCGCCAGCTCAGCGAGCTGATCACCAGCGTCACCCCGCAAGTCACCCAGATCCTGGGTGAGGGCCGGGCCATGGGCGCCTTCTCCCTGGGCCAGGGTTTTCTCAATTCGTCCTCCAGCACCCGTTTCGATGAACTGCTGGTGCAGATCGAAAAACTCCAGGCCGAGTATGGCCTCAAGCTCCAGGACGCCCTGGGCTCCAGCCGCGCCGCCCACGATGCCCTCGACGGCGCGGCCAATGCCAGCAAGGCCAGCCTCAAGCAGGCCAGCGAGCTGTTCGAGGAGCAAGTGGTGATGGCCGAGACCCTGGAGGCGCCCTGGCCGGCGTTCTACGAGCAGGTCAGCCAGCTGATGGGGCAGACCTACCAGCTCAACGAAAACACCCTGAAGTTCCTCGACGTCGAGCTGCAAAAGCGCCTGGCGCAGAACCGTAGCCACATGGTGCTGCTGGTGGCGGCCCTGGCCCTGGTGTTCCTGGCGATCGTCTACCTGTATGGCGGTTTCTACGCCTCGACCCGCACCACCCTGCGTCGCCTGGGCGTGATGATGGACAAGGTCGCGGCCGGCGACATGACCGTCACGTTCACCGCCCACAGTCGCGACGAGCTGGGAGAGCTGGGCAGCCTGTTCAACGGCACGGTGCTGAAGATCCACGATCTGATCGAGCGGGTCGGGCATACCGT
Organism: Pseudomonas sp. MSSRFD41; assembly: GCF_014230245.1. Lineage (NCBI taxonomy): Bacteria > Pseudomonadati > Pseudomonadota > Gammaproteobacteria > Pseudomonadales > Pseudomonadaceae > Pseudomonas > Pseudomonas sp. MSSRFD41. Next base: position 16,518 of record NZ_JACKZK010000008.1, read on the forward strand.
CAGCGAGGTCGAGCGCCAGGCCGGGCAAGTGGAAAACGTCTCGGCCCGGAGCAACCAGGCGGTGGCCGGCCAGCGCAGCCAGATCGAGCAGGTGGCCACGGCGATGAACCAGATGTCCGCCACCTCCCAGGAAGTGGCCCGCAGCGCCGCGGCGGCGGTCAGCAGTGCCCATAGCGTCAACGACGAAACCATCAGCGGCCGGGGCCTGGTGGAATCCCAGCAAGGCAGCATTGCCCGGCTGGCCAGCGAGATCGACCAGTCGGTGCGGGTGATCAACCAGCTGGCCAGCGATAGCCAATCCATCAGCCGGGTACTGGAGGTGATCAAGAGCATCGCCGAGCAGACCAACCTCCTGGCCCTCAACGCCGCCATCGAGGCGGCCCGGGCCGGTGAGCAGGGGCGTGGATTCGCCGTGGTGGCCGATGAAGTACGGACCCTGGCCAAGCGCACCCAGCAGTCCACCGAGGAAATCGAAGACATGATCGGCAAGCTGCACGGCGGGGTCAGTGCGGCGGTCAAGGCCATGGGCAGCAGCCATGCCATGGCCAATGGCACGGTCGATCAGTCGGAGAAGGTCCAGCAGGCCCTGGAGAACATCCTCGGCGCGGTGGGCATGATCGTCGACCAGAATCAGCAGATTGCCGCGGCGGTGGAGCAACAGACGGCGGTGGCCCATGACATCGACCAGAACATCGTCGAGATCAATCGCGCTGGCGAGCGTACCGCCGAAGGTGCGCACCAGACCGAGGATGCCAGCCGCCAGCTCGCGGCCCAGGTGCTCCAGCTCAAGCAATTGATCGGCGCGTTCCGGGTCTGAGCCAGCCCTGCCGTGCAGCCCGGCCCGGCCGGGCTGCCACAAGCTGTAGTAATTAATCGCTTTGTCCGGGGTGTTTTTCCTGTTTTTCTGCGTTTTTTCCGGGCGCCGCCTGCGCCCGGCCAGTCAGCCATGGCGTGTCCATGGCCCTGAGGAAATACGCCGATGACCGTTTCTTCCGGAGTCCTGGGACGCTGCGCCCACTGCCAGGCCCTGCTCGACCTCGAGCCCTGGCAACTCAACGCCATGGCCATGCAGGAACCCTTTGCCTGCAAGCACTGCCACAAGCCGCTGAAGCTCGACTGTCCCGAGCAGATCAAGCGCCTCAAGACCCTGGGCTCGTTCGCCACCCTGCGGGCGCTGTTGATCGTGCTCTGTGCCACGGTGCTGCTGGTGAGCCTGGCGTTGCAGTGGATCGGGCTGCTGGAGCGCAGCCTGCAACTGGGCATCTCGGCACTGGTGCTGGTGGGTTATCTGCTGGTGATGGCCATTGTCCGGCGTCGGCAGCGCCGGCCCTTGCTGCTACAGGCCGGCTGAGGGCCAGCCGAACACCGCGCAAGCGTTACGGGTGCTGGCGCCGGCCAACTGCTCGGCGTCGACGCCGATGATCGCGGCCAGGGCCGCGCAGATCTCCGGCAGGTGCTGGGGGCTGTTGCGCTGGTTGGGGTACATCGCCGGGGCCATGTCCGGCGCGTCGGTCTCCAGCACCAGGGCTTCCAGCGGCAGCTCGGCGAGCACCTTGCGCAGGCGCAGGGCCTGGGGCCAGGTCGCGGCGCCGCCCAGGCCCAGCTTGAAACCCAGCTTGAGGTATTCCCGGGCTTCCTCGCGGCTGCCGGCGAAGGCGTGGATGATCCCGCCGCGCTGGAGCTTGAAGCGCTTCAGGGTGGCGATCACCGCCGCATGGCTGCGCCGCACATGCAGCAGGGCCGGCAACTGGAAGTCCGCCGCCAGCTGTAATTGAGCCTCGAGCAGCGCCTGTTGGCGCTCGCGGTCCAAGTGCTGGAGAAAGTAGTCCAGGCCGATCTCGCCCACCGCGCACAGTTGCGGATGCCCGGCCAGGCGCGCCAGCCAATCGCCCAAGTGTTGCAGGTCGGCGGGCTGGTGATCGTCCAGGTACACCGGGTGCAGGCCGAAGGCCGCGTAGAGCTGCGGGTCGCCTTGCACCAGGTCCCAGACCCGCTGCCAGTTGCCCTGGTAGACCCCCAGCACCACCATCCGGCCGACGCCCCGGGCGCGGCTGTCGGCCAGCAGCGCCGCACGATCGGCGTCGAAATCCGGAAAATCCAGGTGGGTGTGGCTGTCGATCAGCTCCACGGTTCAGCCCTGCTGGATACGCTGCTTGAAGGTCCGGGCGATGGCCTGTACGCCGGGCTGGTACTGGCCTTCTTCGATGGCCGCCAGGGCCAGTTGCAGGGCGGTATCGGCGATCAGCTGATGTTGCTGGGCCATGGCGTTGACCGGCAGCGGCAGGAAGTCCAGCAACTGGGTATCGCCGAAGGTGCCCAGGCGCAGCGGCCGGGACTTGAGCGGGAAGTCGTGCAGGGCATCGAATACTCCTTGCAGCAGCACATAGGAGGTGGTCACCAGGGCGTCGGGCAGGTGGCCCAGGCGCTGCAGCAACTCTTCCATCAACTGCCGGCCGCAATCGCGGCTGAAGGCTTCGCCATGCTCGATCACCACGTCGCCGCCGAAACCTTCCAGGGCCTGGCGGAAACCCGCGGCCCGCTCATGGCTGATGCTCAGCTCCGGGCGGGCGCCGAGCAGCACGATCTGCCGGGGCTCGGGTTGCAGCAGGCTCTGGGTCAGTTGCAGGCTGGCTTGCAGGTCGTCGCTGATCACCGAGCAGAACTGCCCGGCCGGCATCACCCGGTCGATGGCGATGATCGGCAACCCCTGGGCCTGCAATTGCTGGTAGCTGTCGTCTTCCGGCGGCAGGCAACTGGCGACGATCAGGGCATCGCAGCGGCGCGCACGAAACAGTTGCAGCAGTTGCCGTTCGCTGTCCGGCGCATCGTCGGAACTGGCGATCAGCAACTGGTAGCCCCGGGCCCGCGCCCCTTGTTCGAGCAACTTGGCGATCCGCGCGTAGCTGGGGTTCTCCAGGTCCGGGAGAATGAAACCCAGGGTCCGGGTATGGCGGCTGCGCAGGCCGGCCGCCTGGGGATTGGGGGTGAAGCCGTGCTCTTCGACCACTGCCCGCACCCGTTCCACGGTGGCGTTGCTGATGCGCTGCTGTTCGGCCTTGCCGTTGATGACGTAACTGGCGGTGGTGACGGACACACCGGCCAGTCGAGCGATATCACTGAGTTTCAACCCGGGATTTCCTTATTTTTGGTGCTTGCCCCGACATTTTCGCCAATCCTACCTGATCTGTGCAGGCGACCAATGTCGGAAGCGGCAGGCGACCATCAGGACTTCAAGAGGCGAAGATTATCGAGTAACTTGCCGATCCTGCTAGATTAAACGTTTCAGCAGGCGTATTTTCTCGGCCACAGCCTAAACGTAGAAGCGCTTCCGCCCGCTGGCCAGTCCCATTCTTGGCCATGACAGCGCCTACGCTGCTGACTTAAAACAATACCTAGCGCGCCCCCGCGCTAAATAGGAGAACCCATGCTCGAACTCACCGTAGAGCAGATATCCATGGGCCAGACGGCTGTGGATAAGTCCGCGGCCTTACGCTTGCTGGCCGACACATTGGTGGCCGATGGCCTGGTGGCCGCCGGTTACCTGAGCGGCCTCGAACAGCGCGAGGCCCAGGGCTCGACCTTCCTCGGCCAAGGCATCGCCATCCCCCACGGCACCCCGCAAACCCGCGACCAGGTCTTCGCCACCGGCGTGCGCCTGCTGCAATTTCCCGAGGGCGTGGACTGGGGCGACGGGCAGATCGTCTACCTGGCTATCGGCATCGCTGCCAAGTCCGACGAGCACCTGCGCCTCCTGCAATTGCTGACCCGCGCCCTGGGCGAGACCGACCTGGGCCAGGCCCTGCGGCGCGCCAGTTCCCCGGAAGCCCTGCTCAAGCTGTTGCAGGGCGCGCCTCAGGAACTGGCGCTGGACGCGCAGATGATCGGCCTTGGAGTGGCGGCGGAAGATTTCGAAGAGCTGGTCTGGCGCGGCGCACGCCTGCTGCGCCAGGCCGAGTGCGTGAGCAACGGCTTTGCCGCGGTGCTGCAACAGGTGGAGGCGCTGCCCCTGGGCGACGGTCTTTGGTGGTTGCACAGCGAGCAGACCGTGTTGCGCCCAGGGCTGGCGTTCGTCACCCCGGACAAACCCATCCGTTACCTGGGCCAGCCTCTGAGCGGCCTGTTCTGCCTGGCCAGCCTGGGGGAAGCCCACCAGGCCCTGCTGGAGCGCCTGTGCGCGCTGTTGATCGATGGCCGTGGCCAGGAGTTGTGGCGCGCCACCAGCAGCCGCGCGGTGCTCGAAGTGCTCGGCGGTGAGTTGCCGGCGGACTGGCCCAGCGCCCGTATCGCCCTGGCCAACGCCCACGGCCTGCATGCCCGCCCGGCCAAGGAACTGGCGCAGTTGGCGAAGAACTTCGAAGGCGAAATCCGCATCCGCATCGCCGATGGCAAAGACGCCGCCGTGTCTGTGAAAAGCCTGAGCAAGCTGCTGAGCCTCGGCGCGCGGCGCGGTCAGGTGCTGGAACTGATCGCCGAACCGAGCATTGCCGCCGATGCCTTGCCCGCATTGCTGGCGGCCATCGAACAAGGCCTGGGCGAATCCGTCGAGCCATTGCCGGCGGTCAGCGCTCCCCGGGAAGAGCCGCAGGACGTCGTGGTGCCGATCAGCGCCCCGGCTTCCGGCAGCCTGATCCAGGCCATCGCCGCCGCTCCCGGCATCGCCATCGGCCCGGCCCACATCCAGGTCCAGCAAGTCATCGACTACCCGCTGCGGGGCGAGTCCGCCGCCATCGAGCGCCAGCGCCTGCAGCAGGCCCTGGGCGAGGTGCGCGAGGACATCCAGGGGTTGATCCAGCGCAGCCAGGCCAAGGCCATCCGCGAGATCTTCATCACCCACCTGGAAATGCTCGACGACCCCGAGCTGGTGGACGAGGTACAGGCCCGCCTCCAGCAGGGCGAAAGCGCCGAGGCCGCGTGGATGAGCGTGATCGAATGCGCCGCCCGGCAACAGGAGTCCTTGCAGGATGCGCTGCTCGCCGAACGCGCCGCCGACCTGCGCGACATCGGCCGCCGGGTGCTGGCGCAACTGTGCGGCATCGAAACCCCGGCCGAGCCGGACCAGCCCTACATCCTGGTGATGGACGAAGTTGGCCCCTCGGACGTCGCGCGCCTGGATCCGACCCGGGTCGCCGGGATTCTTACCGCTCGCGGTGGCGCCACCGCCCACAGCGCCATCGTCGCTCGGGCCCTGGGCATTCCGGCCCTGGTGGGCGCGGGCGCCAGCGTGCTGCTGATCAAGTCCGGCACGCCCTTGCTGCTGGACGGCCAGCGCGGCCGGCTGCATGTCGCCCCGGACCCGGCGACCCTGCAGCGGGCCGCCGAGGAGCGTGACACCCGCGAGCAACGCCTCAAGGCCGCCGCCGAACAACGCCATCAACAGGCCCGCACCACCGACGGTCACGCGGTGGAAGTGTTCGCCAACGTCGGCGAAAGCGCCGGCGTCGCCGCGGTGGTGGAGCAGGGCGCCGAAGGCATCGGCCTGCTGCGCACCGAACTGATCTTCATGGCCCATCCCCAGGCCCCGGACGAAGCCACCCAGGAAGCCGAATACCGCCGCGTGCTCGATGGCCTGGGCGGACGGCCGCTGGTGGTGCGCACCCTCGATGTGGGCGGCGACAAACCGCTGCCCTACTGGCCGATCGCCCAGGAGGAAAACCCCTTCTTAGGCGTGCGCGGCATCCGTCTGACCCTGCAACGCCCGCAGATCATGGAAGCGCAGTTGCGGGCGCTGCTGCGCTCGGCGGACAACCGCCCGCTGCGGATCATGTTCCCCATGGTCGGCAGCGTCGAGGAATGGCGCCAGGCCCGGGACATGACCGAGCGCCTGCGCCGGGAAATTCCCGTGGCCGACCTGCAACTGGGGATCATGATCGAGGTGCCCTCGGCGGCCCTGCTGGCCCCGGTGCTGGCCAAGGAAGTGGACTTCTTCAGCGTCGGCACCAACGACCTCACCCAGTACACCCTGGCCATCGATCGCGGCCATCCGACCCTTTCGGCCCAGGCCGATGGCCTGCACCCGGCGGTGCTGCAACTGATCGACATCACCGTGCGCGCCGCCCATGCCCAGGGCAAGTGGGTCGGCGTGTGTGGCGAGCTGGCGGCCGACCCGCTGGCGGTGCCGGTGCTGGTGGGCTTGGGCGTGGATGAACTGAGCGTCTCCGGACGCAGCATCGCCGAGGTCAAGGCGCGCATTCGCGAACTCAGCCTGGCCCAGGCCCGAACCCTTGCTCAACAGGCCCTGGCCGTCGGCAGCGCCAACGATGTGCGCGCCTTAGTGGAGGCCATGTAATGGCGAAGATTCTCACCCTGACCCTCAACCCGGCGCTGGACCTGACCGTGCCCCTGGCCCACCTGGAGGTGGGGCAGGTCAACCGTAGCCAGGCGCTGCACGTGCATGCCGCCGGCAAGGGGGTGAACGTGGCCCAGGTCCTGGCCGACCTGGGCCATCGCCTGACCGTCAGCGGCTTTCTCGGCGCTGGCAATCCCCAGGCTTTCGATGAGTTGTTCGCCCGCCGTGGGTTCGTCGATGCCTTCGTTCGCGTGCCGGGGGAAACCCGCAGCAACATCAAGCTGGCCGAGGCCGATGGGCGCGTTACCGACGTCAACGGCCCGGGCCCGCGGGTCGACGCCGTCGCCCAGCAAGCGCTGCTGGCGCGCCTGGAGCAGATCGCCCCCGGGCATGACGCGGTGGTGGTCGCCGGCAGCCTGCCCCAGGGCGTGAGCCCGCAATGGTTCCAGGCCCTGCTGCTGCGCCTGAAGGCCATGGGCCTGAAGTTGGCCCTGGACACCAGCGGCGCCGCCTTGCGTGCCGGGCTGGCGGCCGGGCCCTGGCTGGTCAAGCCCAATGGCGAGGAACTGGCCGATGCCCTGGGCCGGCCGGTGGCCACGCCGGCGGACCAAGCCGCCGCTGCGCGCCAGCTGCAGGCCCAGGGGGTCGAGCATGTGGTGGTCTCCCATGGCGCCGACGGCGTCCACTGGTTCGCCACTGGCCAAGCCTTGCAGGCGTTGCCACCCAAGGTCGCGGTGGTCAGTACCGTGGGCGCCGGCGACTCGTTGCTGGCCGGGGTGCTGCACGGCCTGCTCGTCGGCCAGGACGCCGCCCAGGCCCTGCGCACGGCCACGGCCATCGCCGTCATGGCGGTGACCCAGATCGGTTTCGGCATCGGCGACCGGGCCCAACTGGCCCGGCTGGAACAGGGGGTGCGCGTGCAGCCCCTGGCAGAACAATAAGAGAGGTGCCCATGAAGTTAGCCATCGTTACCGCCTGCCCCAATGGCATGGTCACCAGTGTGCTCTGCGCACGCCTGCTGGACGCCGCGGCCCAGCGCCAGGGCTGGAGCACCAGCGTCGAGGTCCACGACCCGGCCCGTCCCGAGCGCCAATTGTCGGCCGCGACCCTGGCGGCGGCCGAGTGGGTGCTGCTGGTCAGCAGTGGGCCTGTGGATCTGTCGCGTTTCGTCGGCAAGCGGGTCTATCGCAGCAGCCCGTCCCAGGCCCTGCAGGATGTGGATGCCTTGCTGCGCCGGGGCGCCGAGGACGCCCAGGTGCTGATGGCCGCGCAAGAGCCGGGCGAGCCCGCGCCCAGCGCCGAACAGTCGGTGCCACGGGTGGTGGCGATCACCGCTTGCCCCACCGGCGTGGCCCACACCTTCATGGCCGCCGAGGCCTTGCAACAGGCGGCCAAGCGCCTGGGTTACCAGCTGCACGTGGAAACCCAGGGCTCGGTGGGCGCGCGCAATCCGCTGAGCGCCGAGGCCATCGCGCAAGCCGACGTGGTGTTGCTGGCAGCGGACATCGAAGTGGCCACCGAACGCTTTGCCGGCAAGCGCATCTATCGCTGCGGCACCGGGGTGGCGCTCAAGCAGGCCGAGGCGACTTTGGACAAGGCCCTGGCCGAGGGCCGGCCGGAGTCCGTGGCCAGTGGCGCCCAGGCGCCGGCCAAGCCAGACCAGGCCGGGGTCTACAAGCACCTGCTGACCGGGGTTTCGTTCATGCTGCCGATGGTGGTGGCGGGCGGCTTGATGATCGCCCTGTCCTTTGTCTTCGGCATCACCGCCTACAAGGAGGAGGGCACCCTGGCCGCGGCCTTGATGCAGATCGGTGGCGACACCGCGTTCAAGCTGATGGTGCCGCTGCTGGCCGGTTACATCGCCTACTCCATCGCCGATAGGCCGGGGCTGGCCCCGGGGATGATCGGTGGCCTGTTGGCCAGTACCCTGGGCGCGGGGTTCATCGGCGGCATCGTCGCCGGGTTCCTGGCTGGGTACGCGGCCAAGGCGATCAACCACTACATACGCTTGCCCCAGGGGCTGGAAGCCCTGAAGCCGATCCTGATCATCCCGTTGCTGGCCAGCCTGTTCACTGGCCTGGTGATGATCTACGTGGTGGGCAAGCCGGTGGCCGGCATGCTCGGGGCCCTGACCCATTTCCTCGACAGCATGGGCACCACCAATGCGATCCTGCTGGGGGTGTTGCTGGGGGCGATGATGTGCGTGGACCTGGGCGGGCCGATCAACAAGGCGGCCTATGCGTTTTCGGTGGGGTTGCTGGCGTCCCAGAGTTATGCGCCGATGGCCGCGGCCATGGCGGCGGGGATGGTGCCGCCCATTGGCCTGGGCATTGCGACCTTCATCGCCCGGCGCAAGTTCGCCCAGACCGAGCGGGAAGCGGGCAAGGCGGCGCTGGTGCTGGGGTTGTGCTTTATCTCCGAGGGGGCGATTCCGTTCGCGGCCAAGGACCCGTTGCGGGTGATCCCGGCGAGCATGGCCGGTGGGGCGTTGACGGGGGCCTTGTCGATGTACTTTGGCTGCAAGTTGATGGCGCCCCATGGGGGGTTGTTCGTGATGTTGATTCCGAATGCGATCAATCATGGGGTGTTGTATTTGCTGGCGATCGTGGCGGGGAGTGTGTTGACGGCGGGGGTGTATGCGGTGGTGAGGCGGGGGGATATGGGGGTGGAGCCTGAGCCTGGGGTGGGGCAGGTGGGCGGGGCGGCCTGATAGCCGGCCCGGGCTTTTGGGATCTTGGGCTCTTGGGGTTTTGGGTACATATCCGTTGCTGCGGGTGTGGCGGCTGGCGGTTTCGCCCTTACGGCGAGTCCCTTTTGTCAGTCGCCCGGGGTGCCGGCCCAGACAAAAGGAACCAAAAGGTCTTGCCCCCACGTCCGGCCGCTCGCTGCGCTCGGGTTCCCTCGTTCCGGTACTTCTCAGGGGGCATCGCTTCCAGCGATGTCCTCGACTGCGTCGAGGGGCGCTGCGCGCCATTCCCCTGATAAGCACCTGCACTCGGCCTTCCCAGGGGGCGGGTGAATCAAGATCACCAGCGTACGGCGCGCCCTACCGGGCGGCGCATCGCGGGTGTTGGGTGTGCGTGTTTGACATCGTTTCGTGTAGCCGCTGCCGAAGGCTGCGTACGGGCGCGTAGCGGCCGCTGGGTCTTGAATGCGCTGAAGGTCCTTCGGCCCTTGTCGCAGCCTCGCCGTGGCTCGACAGCGGCTACAGGACCGCTTCGTGTAGCCGCTGCCGGAGGCTGCGTACGGGCGCGCAGCGGCCGCCTGGATCGTGAGTCCGCCGAAGATTTTGTGGCCTTTCTTAGCCTTCGACAGGCTCAAAACCCATCCAAGTCTCTTTCTTTTGTAAGGGGTTTCCGAGAGACTCCGGTGCGCTTGTGCCTGACGAATCCGCTGGCTAGTCTCCGGTCGTCACTGGTCATCAGTGACCGGGTTTAGCAGCCCGACCAAACTCAGGCACGCCAAGCTCCATCTCCATCCGACCAGCATGCGAATGCTGGTCAATGCGTTATGGCAGCTGTACGCGGGGCACCTTCGGGTGCGCTGGGCTTGCCTGACTGCCTGGTCTGCTAACCCGCGTCCAGCTGCCACCCTCCGTTTAGCAGCGATGGGTGAAAGCTCCATAGTCAGGAGTGCCACCATGAAAAGGCTCGTTCCCGATCCCCCCGTTTTCTCTTCTGTTTCACGTCGCAACCCGGAGCATGACCGGGCCAACGAGGTGATTCTCCATGCGCTGATGAACACCCGTACCGGCTCGCTGATCCGGACGCTGAAACCCACGGTCGCCGCGCCTGTGGGTCGCGATTCGTTGTTCAACGTCCGCTCCGGTATCAGTGCCGAGGAGGCCCTGGTCCATGTGTCCATGTTGCTCAAGGCTGCCGAGGAGGTGTCCGATGAGATCACCGAGCAGGCCAGCGGCGTCGAGCGTGGGTTGATCTGGTCCCTGGTGCATTCTGTGGAGATGGCTCGCGGCGTGGTGGATGCGTTGCTCGATGGCCATCGTCTTTCCCCTGACTGAATACGCACCACCTATGGCGAGGGAGCGTGCTCCCGCTGGGGCGCTTTCTCGCCCCAGTGCCCAGTGTTCGACTTCATCAGCGGGACGCCTTGGAGAGCCCGGAATCTGCCGGCCAAGATCTTCAGTCATGGGCTCGTGGGCAGCTCGCCATAACCTTTGCTTTACCTTGGCCTTGTGCCCGCAAACCCTGGCACCAGTAGGGGCTGCTTGCTGTTTGCCGGGGCTTGGTGCGTGCCTTCATGCCCTCTATTTGAACTTCCAATACGCCATGGACGAACAATCGGACATTGCTTATAACCGCTAGCGCTCAATGGACGATGCAGCAGGCGGTTGTATTTCATGGAAGACATCCACTCCGCGACTCTAGAAACAACGCTTCATGGCAAACGCGCTCGAAGGCCAGGCTTGTCGCGTCGTGCCGCGAACAAGGGCTGGCACACCGCCCAAGACATCTCGCTGCTGGCGCAGTTGGCGGCGCTGCTGCATGACTTGGGCAAGGCCAGCCGGGCCTTCCAGCAGAAGCTGCGGCGCCGCGGCCTGGCACACAACCTGTATCGCCATGAGTGGGTATCGCTGCGGCTGTTCCTGGCCTTTGTCGGGACGGACGATGACCCTGCCTGGCTCCGGCGCTTGGCCTCGCCCAGTGCCGAGGATGATCAGGCTTGGCTGGCTGCCGGGCGGTTTCAGCGGGACGGGCTCGATGCCACGACGCCGCCATTCAAGCAGCTCGCGCCCTTGGCGGCTGCCGTGGCTTGGCTGGTGGTCAGCCATCATCGCTTGCCGACGCTGCCCAGCTGGAACGAGGCCGGTGATGGCGAGCAGTCGTGGCTGGGCAAGAAGTCCGCGCGCTTCAATCCCGCGATGCTGGACAACCTGATCGAGGGCATCACCCACGAGTGGAACGAGTGCAGTCGTTCGGCGCCGCTCAACGAGGTCGAGGCGTTCTGGCAATTCGAGCACGGCCTGCCCGTGGTCTATCCCCAGTGGCGGGCCCAGGCGGCCAAGATCGCCCAGCGGTTGTGGGTGCTGCAGGCCAAACCCGGGCATAACGATTGGCTGGACAACCCTTATGTGATGCACCTGGCGCGGATGAGCCTGATGTTGGCTGATCATCACTATTCCAGCCTGCCGCCGGCGTCCAATCAGCGAGTCAGGGGCGATAACCAGGGCCTGGTGTTCGCCAATACTCATAGCGATGGCCAGCTCAAGCAGCCCCTGGATGAACACTTGCTCGGGGTTGCCCGCATGACCCGCAGCATCGTCCATGGCTTGCCCGATTTCGAGCGGCGCCTGCCGCGCTTGGCGCGTCATGCAGGCTTGCGCAAGCGCAGTGGCTCCGGGCGTTTTGCCTGGCAGGACCAGGCGGTGGATGCAGCGACCGGCTTGCGTGGCCAGTCGCAGCGACAAGGCGCCTTTATCGTCAACATGGCCTCTACCGGATGCGGCAAGACCCTGGCCAATGCACGGATCATGCATGCCCTGGCCGACCCCCAGGCCGGCATGCGTTGCACCTTCGCCCTGGGGCTGCGCAGCCTGACCTTGCAGACCGGCAACAGCTACCGCCAGCTACTGAACCTGGGCGACGACGGCCTGGCCATCCGGGTTGGCGGCTGCACCAGCCGGGCGTTGTTCGAGCATTACCAGGCCCGGGCCGAAGCCAGCGGTTCAGCTTCGACCCAGGCCCTGATCGAAGAAGACAGCCATGTGCGCTACGAGGGCTCGCTGGCCGCCCACGGCCTGTTGTCCAAGGTGGTGAACCAGCCCCAGATCACCGCGTTGCTCAATGCGCCCATGCTGGTCTGTACCATCGATCACTTGATGCCCGCCACCGAAGCGCAAAGGGCCGGGCGGCAGATTGCACCGATGTTGCGCTTGCTCAGCAGCGACCTGGTGCTCGATGAACTGGATGATTTCGACCTGGCCGACCTGCCGGCCCTGACGCGCCTGGTGTACTGGGCGGGTTTGCTGGGCACGCGGGTGCTGTTGTCGTCGGCGACCCTGCCAGCGGCCCTGGTGCAGGGGATGTTCCAGGCCTATGGCGCCGGGCGCCGGCACTATCGGCGCAATCGTGGAGCGCTCGACACGCCTGATGAGATCCCGTGCCTGTGGGTCGATGAGTTCACGGCCCAGCCCTTCAACTGCCACGACGCCGAGACCTTCAGCCAACAGCATCGGACCTTCGTCGATCAGCGGGTGCAGGCGCTCGGGTGTATCGAGCCCAGGCGGCGTGGCGAACTGGTTGCCTTGAGCATGGGCGCGCAGCCAGTGGCGGACATACGCCGGACATTCGCCGAGCAGGTTCGAACCACGATGTTGCAGGCCCATGCCCGGCATGCCGAGGTGTGCCCGCACAGTGGCAAGCGCGTCAGTTTTGGCCTGGTGCGCATGGCCAATATCGAACCGCTGTTCGAGGTCGCCCTGGCCCTGTTCGCTCTCGGTGCACCTGCCGGCCAGCGCATTCATCTGTGCGTCTACCACTCGCGGTTCCCGCTGCTACTGCGCTCGGCCATCGAGGCGCAGTTGGACACCTGCCTGGACCGTCGCCAGCCGGGCGCGGTTTATGACCAACCACAGATCCGCCAGCTGCTCGACCAGTACCCCGAAGAGGAACATCTGTTCGTGGTCCTGGGTTCGCCGGTCACTGAAGTCGGGCGCGACCATGACTACGACTGGGCCGTGGTCGAACCCTCATCGATGCGTTCGCTGATCCAGCTGGCCGGGCGGGTACAGCGCCACCGCCAGCAGCCGTGCCGGCACGCCAATATTTTTATCTTCGATAGCAACCTGCGGCATTTCGAGCAGCCAGGAGCCGCAGCGTTCATCCGCCCGGGTTTCGAGCATGACAGCCGCCAGCCGGATCACCCCCTGCGCCTGGCCAGCCATCGCCTCGGGCAGCTGCTGGATCCGGCCGACTACCAGGAGCTCAGCGCCCGCCCGCGCATCCAGCCCAGGGCCAGCCAGGCGTGGCGTCCACGGCACAACCTGGTGGACCTGGAGCAGGCGCGGCTCAGCGCACAGATGTTGCCCAAGGATCGCAGCCGCGCAGGCCAACCGGCCCCACGCGGGGTCAAGCCGGTGGTTTTCGATCTGGACGCGGCCTGTGCCTGGCAATACCCCAGGGCGGCCCTGACCTGGGCCTTGCCCCAGCACCAGCCTTTTCGTGAAAACACCATCAGGGAGACAGAGTTGCTGTGGTTGCCCGATGACGATGAAGAACGCTTGGTCTTGCACCGTATTCATGAGCAGCCCGGGTTTCGTACGCCAGACCTCTATCTGCCGACGTCTTCGTTGTTGCAGGAAATCGATCTGGAGGCACTGTCCGGCCCAGGCATCAGCCCGTGGGGGCGGCATGAGCTGTTGTCGCTGCTGGTCGAGCAGGCGGACATTCAAGGCCTGTCGTTGCGGGCCTGCGCCGAGCGCTTTACGGCGGTCAAGTTGAGCGACAGCACCAATGGCTGGCGCTTTCATCCGGTATTGGGGTTTGCTAGAAAGCGGTAGTGGCCAGGTGCCACTTGCAGCCGTTAGAGATGGGTCATCAAGCCGTATTTTCTACAGGGAGGAGACATGAACGAAGGATCGGATCAGTTACCGCGCATCCTGCTTTTCCGTTACGCCATCACCGCGTTCGTCCAGGAACGGCGGGACGCAAAACTGAAAGGCGTTGAGGCCAGTGATGCGCTCAACGCCGCAAAATATGAATACGCCACCTGGCTCGCCGACGCGGCCCGTCGAGTAGGGCAGATCCAGGCCGTCACCCATGTGCTCAAGGCCACCCATCCCGACGCTCGCGGCAGCAGCCTGCATGTCGCTCCGCAAACATTGCCGCGGCACCGGGAAGTCGGCAGCCACATGCTGGGTAGCGACTACGCGCAGGACATCGTCGGCAACGCCTCCGCGCTGGATGTCTACAAGTTCCTCAGGCTGGAGGTGGATCAACGTCGGCTACTGGACTGGCTGCTGGAGGACGATGCCGACCTGTTGGCCGCCCTGAGCCCGGACCCGGCCCTGGCGCAAAGTTGGGCCGAAGCCTTCAAGGGCCTGGTTCGCCCCCATCAGACCTTGAGTTCCCACGCCATGGCCAAGCAGGTGTTCTGGTGCGTGTCGGGCGAGCCTGGCGACGATGCCGGTTTCGAACTGTTGCAACCGATGTTTCCCAGCAGCCTGGTCCATGCGGTCCATGCCGATATCAACGATGCACGTTTTGGGGAGCGCAACCAGGCGGCGCGCCAGGCCCGGCGCCAGCGTCAAGCCCACGACGGAATCTATCGCGACTATCCACAACTGGTGATACGCAAGCTCGGCGGGACCAAGCCGCAAAACATCAGCCAGCTCAACAGTGAGCGTGGCGGAGTGAATTACTTGCTGGCGTCCTTGCCCCCTAAATGGCGCCAGCAGCATCCGGGCAACCTGCTGCACCTGGAGTCGGTGTTCAGTCGCCTGCGGCGTTTCGAAGACATGGGCGAGCTGATCGAGGCCCTCTGCCTCCTGCTGCAAGCCGATCCGGCGCGCAGCCTGCGCACTCGGGCTCAACGTGAACGTATAGAGCGCGCCCTGGGCCGGGCGTTGGCGGCCTTTGGCCTGAGCTTGCGGGCCTCTTTACCTCCTGGTTGGAGCCGTGATCGGCACTGCCAGCTGCCGCTGTGCGAACAACTCTGGCTCGACCCGCAACGCGCGCAGTTGGCACCGGGTGATGACCACCAGGACGCGGACCAGGCCTTCGCTGCGGCCTTCGCCCAACGCCGTTGGCCGGACGAGATCGCCCAGCGTTTCGGCCACTGGTTGAATGCCATCCTGCTGCAACGGGGCCTGCCGGTGGGCGATACCGAACAGGCGCATTGGGCGCGGCAGGCGGTGGTCGATGCCGAGATCTCATGCGCTACCCATGAGGTGGCGGAACAGGAGGTGCGCCATGGCTGAGTGCCCACATTTCGAGCACCTGCTGGTCATCCCTCACCTGCAAGTACAGAACGCCAATAGCCTTTCCAGCCCGCTGACCCATGGCTTTCCGTCGATCACCGCCTTTCTCGGGCTGATGTGGGCCCTGGAACGCAAGACGGTCGATACGGGCCTGGATCTGCAATTCAACGCGGTGGGTGTGGTGGTCCACGATCACGAAGAACAGGTCACCGATGGTGATTTCGTCAACACCCTGCGCCTGACTCGCAATCCCCTCAATCGCGATGGCAGCACCGCCGCGATTGTCGAGGAAGGGCGGGTCCATCTGCGCATCAGCCTGGTATTCGCGGTCCAGAGCCAGGCCCTTGACGACAAGGAAAGTACCGTCGCCCGCCAAGTGCGGGAGCTTTTGCTGCAGATGCGTATTGCTGGCGGCAGCCTGATTCCCTCCCGTGCCCCCCAGGGCCAGCAACAGCCCTATTCGATCCCCATGACGGGGGATGAAGAGGCACGGGACGTGTTGTTCTACCAGGCCAAGTTGCGCCTGCTGCCGGGCTTCACCCTGGTGGAGCGCCAGGACCTGCTGGAGCAACGCCATCGCGATCTGCAAGCCAGGCAACCCGGGGCTTCGGTGTTGGACGCCTGGCTGTCGCTGTCACGGATCAACTGGTCCAGCGTGGCCCCCGGCGCAGACGGGGACGCGTCAGGGCCGGTGCAGTGGCGCAACGACCGCGCCGACCTCGGCTGGCTGGTGCCGATCCCCGTGGGTTATGGCGCGCTCACCGCCTTGCAGGCGCCGGGCACGGTGGCCCGGGCTCGCGACTCGCAAACGGCCTTTCGCTTCGTGGAAAACCTCTATGGCATCGGGCAGTGGATCAGCCCACACCGTTTGCAATCGCCACAACAACTGCTCTGGTACGCCGACTCTCGCAGCGACCAGGGCCTGTACCGCTGCCGCAATGACTACCGCGCGCCATCGCTGGCGCACTTCGACTGATTGCAAAGGAGTTCGAACATGAGCAATGACGCCCTGAAAACCGCTTCGGTCCTGGCCTTCGAGCGCAAGCTGGACCCTTCCGATGCGCTGTTCCATGCCGGCGACTGGCAGTCGCGCAGTCAGTGGGAGCCGGTGGTGGTGCGGGAAAAATCCGTACGCGGAACCATTTCCAACCGACTCAAGGCCAAGGAGCTGGACCCAGCCAAGCTGGATGCCGCCATTGAAAGCCCCAATCTGCAAACTGTGGACGTGGCGACCCTGCCGCATGATGCCGACACCCTGCGGGTCAGCTTCACCCTGCGGGTGCTGGCCGGTACTGGCCAGCCTTCGGCCTGCAACGATTTCGCCTACCGGCAGAAACTGCTCGAGACTGTACAGGGGTATGTCCAGGCCAATGGCTTCGGCGAATTGGCCCGCCGCTACGCCCATAACCTGGCCAATGGCCGCTTCCTGTGGCGCAACCGCATTGGCGCCGAGCAGGTCGAGGTGGAGGTCGAGCATCTGGTGGAGGGCCAGGCAGCGACGCAATGGCGCTTCGACAGCCTGAGCCTGTCCTTGCGTCAGTTCGACGCTGCCGGTGAGCAGGGCGAGGCCTTGCAGTCGTTGGCTGGCTTGATTGCCCGGGGCCTGGCCGGCGAACAGCATGTGCTGCTGCGCATCACGGCCTACGCGCGCATGGGCGCCGGGCAGGAAGTGTTCCCGTCCCAGGAGCTGATCCTGGACCGTGGGCGCGGAGACAAGAGCAAGACGCTGTACAGCGTGGGCAACATCGCCGGCATCCACTCGCAGAAAGTCGGCAATGCCTTGCGCAGCATCGACACCTGGTACCAGGGCGCCGACAGCAACGGACCGATCGCCGTGGAACCCTATGGCTCGGTGACCACCCAGGGCAAGGCCTATCGCCAGCCCCGCGGCAGCCAGGACGATTTCTACACCCTGCTGGACAGCTGGGTGCTCAAGGATCGAGTACCCGCGCTGGAACAGCAGCACTTCGTGATCGCCACCCTGATTCGCGGCGGCGTGTTCGGCGAGGCAGGTTGAGCCATGGACCATTACCTGGATTTGAAACTGCTGCCGGACCCGGAGTTTCCCGAGCCGCAGTTGATGAGCGCCTTGCTCAATAAATTCCATCGGGCCCTGCATGATCTGCGGCGCAACGATATCGGCATCAGCTTTCCCGATACCCGGCGGCCGATCAGGCACCTGGGCTCGCACCTGCGCATCCACGGCAATCGCCAGGCCCTGGACCAGTTGCTGGCCATCGATTGGCTGACCGGTATGCGTGACCATGTACAGATCGGCCAGCCCTGCTCGGTGCCGACGCCGGTGCAGCATCGCCATGTCAGCCGGGTACAGGTGGACAGCAGTCCGGCACGCCTGCGTCGCCGCCTGATCAAGCGCCATGGGTTGACCGAGGACGAAGCCCGCCAGCGCCTGCCCGACAGCGCGGCGAAACGTTGCGACCTGCCGTTCGCGGTGATGCGCAGCCAGACCAGCCATCAGCTGTTCAACCTGTTCATCCGCCACGGCCCGTTGCTCGAACAACCCCAGCCCGGCACGTTCAACGGCTATGGCCTGAGCTCCAGCGCGACAGTGCCCTGGTTCTGACCCTTTTTTCCGGGTGCAGTGGAGCGCTTTGTAAAATCAATGACTTACAAAGCGCTTCAGAAAAAGGGTGTACAGCAACCTTTAACGGCCTTTCTTTTGAAATTCAGGAAGTTATAGAGAAAGTGCTCTAGTTCACTGCCGTATAGGCAGCTAAGAAATGGTACTCCCCAGCACCAGGGCGCATCGGCCTGTTCACTGCCGTATAGGCAGCTAAGAAAAGATCGCGCCGAACATGTGGATGGCCCAGCATGTTCACTGCCGTATAGGCAGCTAAGAAAAGTCGGGGCCCGCTGCTGGCGTCGGCCTCCGGGTTCACTGCCGTATAGGCAGCTAAGAAAATCAGCAGCAAGATGGCCAAGCAGCGTGGCCGGTTCACTGCCGTATAGGCAGCTAAGAAATATGACTAACGAGCAGCAAGCGCTGGCAGAGAGTTCACTGCCGTATAGGCAGCTAAGAAAGTTAAGGTCAGCAAGTAATGGGCGATTACATTGTTCACTGCCGTATAGGCAGCTAAGAAATCGGCGTCCACCAGTTCATCGGTGTAGTCCTCGTTCACTGCCGCATAGGCAGCTAAGAAACCAGTCCTTCAGCGTCCTTCGGTGCTGTTTATCTCGATTGCCGAACAGGCAGGCAACACACAATCCATCATCAATCCATCGGCACCCGTTACTGCCGTAGAGGCAGCTTGAGAGACCCGCTGCACCCGTCGCGGGCCGGCCTGGGACTCTCGGGCCGGGCGCGTCTTTGTCACATCCCCTTCATCGCCGCTGGCTAAGGTGGCCTCTTTTGACCATGTCAGGGAGTCACCATGAGCGAGTTCAACCTCGGCCGTCGACGGATCATGCAAATCGCCGGGGCGGGGCTGTTGCTGCCCAGCCTGGCGCCGGCGGTGATCGCTTCGGTCAAGGATCGGCCCAAGCTCACCGATGGCGTGCAGTCCGGGGACTTGCAGGGCGATCGGGCGATCATCTGGAGCCGCAGCGACCGCCCGGCGCGGATGGTGGTGGAGTGGGATACCCGCAGCATGTTCACCAACCCGCGGCGCCTGGTGTCGCCGCTGGCCGATGCCCGCACCGACTTCACCGCCCGGGTGGACTTGAGCGGGCTGCCGGTCAACCAGGCGATCTTCTACCGGGTGACCTTCGAGGACGCCCGCACCGGGGTGGCCAGCGAACCCTGGTTCGGCCATTTGCGCAGTGCCCCGAGCCAGCGCCGGGATATCCGTTTCGTCTGGAGCGGCGACACCGTCGGCCAGGGTTTCGGCATCAACCCGGACATCGGCGGCATGCGTATCTACGAGGCGATGCGCCTGCGCCTGCCGGATTTTTTTATCCACAGCGGCGACACCATCTACGCCGATGGCCCGGTGCCGGCTCAATTGACCACCGAGGGTGGGCGCATCTGGCGCAATATCACCACCGAGGCCAAGAGCAAGGTGGCCGAGACCCTGGACGAATATCGCGGCAACTATCGCTACAACTTGCTGGACGAGAACCTGCGCCGGTTCAACGCCGAGGTGCCGCAGATCTGGCAGTGGGACGACCACGAGGTGGTCAACAACTGGTCGCCGAGCAAGCAGCTGGACGAGCGCTACCTGGTCAAGGACATCCAGACCCTGGTGGGCCGTGCGCGCCAGGCCTGGCTGGAATATGCGCCGATGCGCCGGCAGAGCGCCGACGGTGGCGGGCGCATCTATCGCAAGCTCAGCTACGGGCCGTTGCTGGATGTGTTCGTGCTGGACATGCGCAGCTATCGCGGGCCCAACGATGACAACCTCGGCGGCGAGAAGCCGTTCCTCGGCCGTGAGCAACTGGACTGGCTCAAGCGCGAGCTCAAGGATTCCCAGGCGCAGTGGAAGGTGGTGGCGGCGGACATGCCCATCGGCCTGGGCGTGCCCGACGGCGAGGTCAGCCCCGGCGTGGCGCGCTGGGAGGCGATCGCCAACGGCGACCCGGGCCCGGCCCAGGGCCGCGAGCTGGAGATCGCCGAGTTACTGGCCTACCTGCGCAAGCACCGGGTGCGCAACCATGTGTGGCTGACCGCCGACGTGCATTACTGCGCGGCCCACCATTACCACCCGGACCGGGCGGCGTTCCAGGATTTCGAGCCGTTCTGGGAGTTCGTCGCCGGCCCATTGAATGCCGGCAGCTTCGGGCCCAACGTGTTGGACAAGACCTTCGGCCCCGAGGTGGTGTTCCAGAAGGCGCCGCCGACCCAGAACGCCTCGCCGTTCGCCGGGTTCCAGTTCTTTGGCGAGGTGCAGATCGATGGCCAGACGGCGCAGATGAGCGTGATCCTGCGTGATCTCGATGGCGTGGCGGTGTTCGAGCGCACGCTGCAACCGGCCTGATGCACGCCTATGGCCCATGGGTAGGTCAGTAGACGTCGCGACGGTAGCGGCCTTGTTCGATCAGGCGCTCGACCTGTTCGGCGCCCAGCAGCTCGTTGAGCACCTGGTCCACCCCCGAGGCCATGCCTTGCAGGCTGCCGCAGATGTAGAGCGCGGCGCCGTCGTCGAGCCACTGTCGCAAGGTCGCGGCGGCTTCGCGCAGGCGATCCTGGACGTAGATCTTCTGTTCCTGATCGCGGGAGAAGGCCAGGTCCAGGCGACTCAGGTCGCCCCGGGCCAGCCATTCCTGCAGCTCGTCCTTGCAGTAGAAATCATGCTCGGCGTTGCGCTCGCCAAAGAGCAGCCAGTTGCGTTGCTGGCCCTCGGCGATCCGCGCCTTGAGCAGGCTGCGCAGCCCAGCCAGGCCGGTGCCGTTACCCAGCAGGATCAGTGGGCAGGGATCGGCCGGCAGGTGGAAACCACTGTTGCGGCGCACCCGCAGGCTGATGCTCGCGCCTACCTGGAGGTGCTCGGTAAGCCAGCCGGAGCCGATGCCCAGGCTGCCGTCGGCGTGGCGTTCCTGGCGCACCAGCAGTTCCAGGCAGCCGTCAGCGGCGATCGAGGCGATGGAGTATTCGCGCGGGGTCAGCGGCACCAGCGCATCCACCAGGGCCTGGGCATGCAGGCCCACCAGGTGGGCGCGATTCTCCGGTAGCTGGCGGCTGCCCAGGGCCTGCTCCAGGCTCTCTTCCAGGCCGTCGAGCTGCACCGGGCTCTCGCCGGAAAGCCCCAGGCCCTCGAGGAAGTGCTCCACCAGCCACGGGCAGTTGCGCGGCATGACTTCCACCAGGTCGCCGGCCAGCCAGCTGCTGGTGCCGGGCGGCTGCAGTTGCAGGAGGTAGACCCCGGAGCCGCTGCTCTCGGGGTTCAGCAGGCGGCGCTGGCTCAAGGTCCAGTTGGCGAAAGCCGGGGCCTGCCACAGGTCCACCGGGGCATGGCCGGTGAGCTGGCCCAGTTGTTGTTGCCAGTGGCGCAGGGCGTAGCTGTCGCCATTGTCGACTTCCACCGGGGTGAACAGGCTGCTGGCGCCCTGGTTCGACAGCCAGGTGTGCAAGCGCCGGGCGAAACCGCAGAACTGCGGGTACTGGCGGTCGCCCAGGCCCAGCACTGCGTATTCCAGGCCGTCGAGGGCCAGCTCGCGGCCCAGCAGCTTGCGCTCGAAGCCCCGGGCGCTATCCGGGGCCTCGCCATCGCCGAAGGTGCTGACCACGAACAACGCCCGCTGGGCACTGCGCAGGTCCTGCTCGTCCAGGCTGGCCAGCGGGCGGACACGGGCGCCGATGCCGGCGGCCTGCAATTGCCCGGCGGTCTGCCAGGCCAGTCGTTCGGCGAAACCGCTCTGGCTGGCAAAGCCGATCAGCCAGCCGTGGGCATCATCGGGGGCCTGTTCCAGGCCCTGGCGGGCGTCCTTGATCTGGCGCTTCTTGCGCCGGCGATCCAGGTACAGCAACCAGCCGGTGATGAAGAACAGCGGCATGCACAGCGAGGCCAGGGTCAGCACGATGCGCCCCACCAGGCCGAAGTAGCTGCCCACGTGCAGGGCGTAGACGCTGGTCAGCAATTGCGCCTTGAAGCGCTTGTCGGCGTAGCGCTCGTGCCGGCTGATGACGCCGGTGGCCGGGTCCAGGGTGATCTGGTTCAGGGCGCGCTCGTGGGGCGAGTCCTTGAGCAGGTAGAACACCGTCGCCGGCTGCCCGGCCACGGGCGGCATGCGCACGTTGTAGGCGCTAAGGTCCTTGCCGGCGGCGCTGTAGATGCTGCTCCACATGGCGTTGTAGTCGGCCACCGGGGCCGGGCCCTTGGCCGGCGGGCCGCCACGCCCGCCCCGGGCGCGCTCGCTGTGTGGCGAGTCGGACAGCAGGCGGGTCAGCCCCTTGCTGTACCACTCGTACGACCAGTACAAACCGGTGAGGGCGAACAACAGGTAGAACACCAAACACCAGGTGCCGAATACCGCGTGCAGGTCCCAGTTGAAGGCCCGGCCTTGCTTGGCCCAGTCCAGGGTCAGCCAGGCGCGCCAGCTGGCGACCTGGCGCGGCCAGCGCAGGTACAACCCGGACAGGCAGAAGAAGATCAGGATCAGGGTGCAGGCGCCGGTGATCTGCCGGCCGCTGTCGCCCATGGCCAGGAACCGGTGCAGTTGCAGCATGAAGCCGAAGAAGCCCTGGCCCACGGCCTCGCCGGTGAACTGGCCGGTGTAGGGGTCGAAGTAGCGCATCTGCCCACGGCGCTCCCCGGGCGGCGGGGTGTAGAACACCCGCGCGGCATTGCCGCTGTCGGTCTCGACCCAGAGCATGGACACGTCCTTGCCCTCGGCCGCCTGGAGCTTGGCCACCAGCTCGGCCGGCGGCAGGGTGCCGGCGGGCCGCTTGTCGACCTGCAGCACCGAGGGGTTGAGCGCGCGCAGGATCTCATCCTCGAACGACACCGTGGCCCCGGTGATGCCCATCAGGGCCAGGACCAGCCCGGCGCTGATGCCGAAGAACCAGTGCAGCTGGAACAGGGTTTTCTTCAACACATCGACCGCCTTGTTCGTCCGAAGAGGTGAAACACGGCGCGCATTATGCCGTGTGTGAGCGAGAAGCATTCTTCTTTACAGGCAAAAGCCCCAGGCAGCGGGTGCATGGGGCTTGGGCACCTATGGCCGGGGCCACAGGGTGTCGTTACCGATCAGAAGTGGAAGTTGGCACTCATCAGGGCGGTACGGCCTGGGGCCTGGTTGGCGAAGTGCGCCGCGTAGGCCTTGTCGTAGTAGGTCTTGTCCGTCAGGTTCTGCACGTTCAGTTGCAGATCGACGTTCTTGGTCAGCTTGTAGCTGGCCATGGCGTCGTAGCGGGTGTAGGACGGTACGTAGACAGTATTCGCGGGGTCGCCATACACGTCGTCGACATAGAAGGCACCGCCACCGACGGTGAACTTCGAGGTGACGTCGTAAGTTGTCCACAGGCTGAAGCTGTTCTTCGGCGTGTTGGGCATCTGGTTGCCTTTGTTGGAACCGGCGCTCACTACGCCGTTACGCCCGTTCAGGCCGGCATCCACCAGTTCGCTTTTCAAGTAGCTGTAGCCGGCGAAGACCTGCCATTTGTCGGTGATCTTGCCGCTGGCGCCCAGTTCGATACCGTCGACGCGGGATTCACCAGCGTTCTGGTAGGTCATGGAGTCCACCAGGATGCGAGTGTTCTTTTTCTCGGTACGGAACACCGCGGCGGTCAGCGAGAGGCGGTTGTTCAGTACGTCCCACTTGGTACCCAACTCGTAGTTGACGGTTTCCTCGGGCTTCAGGTCGCTGGTGGCCAGGCCTGCCGACAAGGGGTTGTCGGGGGCGCCATCGAGTACGCCACCGGCAGGGTTGGCCGAGGTGGCGTAGGAAGCGTAGATGCTGCCGTTATCAGCCGGTTTCCAGACCAGTCCGGCCTGCCAGTTCCAGAACTGGCTGTCACTCTTGATCTTGCTCCGGCCCTTGACCGCGTTGGTGTTGGCTTCAGTGTCGAAGGTGTCGTAGCGCACACCCAGGTTCAACAGCCATTGCGGATCCAGTTCGATGGTGTCGAAGGCATAGGCGGCACGGCTGGTGGCCTTGGTATTGGTGCCGTAGTAGTTGCGTTCGCTGGAGCCGGTCCAGTCGTCATTCGGGTTTGGATTGCCCAGGGATGTGCAGTTGCCGCCACTCGTCTTGCCAGGGGTGCAAGTGGGGTTGGAGTTGGGGGAAACGGTGTAGCTGCTCACCCGGGTTTCTTCGCCGGTGAACTCAAGACCGGTGGAGTAGTTGTGCTTGAAGCCCAGGGCATGGAACTCGCCAAACAGATCGGTCTGGTTGGTGGTGGTTTCCGTGGTCGATACCCGGCTGTTGGCGCGACGCCAGACGGTGCCGTACTTGTTGACGTTGAACTTGCTGTCGTCCGGCTGAGTGAGGATGTAGTCCTGGCCGGTGTTGCCATGACGCAGGGTATTTTTCAGCGTCATGTTGTCGTTCAGGTCATGCTCGATGGAGAGGGTGCTGATATCGGCGCGAGTCTTGCGAAAGTCCCGATGCTTTAGACCATAGAAGTTGTTGCTGTCGCCGCCGTCGGTGGGTTTGTCGTGACCGTGGGCGGTGGCGGTTGCCGAGCTGTAGCCGTAGGGAATGCCCGAGTCCGGCAGGTCGTCGCTTTCCATATGGTAGTAGCTGAGGTTGACCCGGGTAGGGCTGCCCAGGCCGAAGGTCAGGGAAGGTGCGACACCCCAGCGGTCGTAGTTGATGGAATCACGACCCGCGACGTTCTGCTCGTGGCTCATCAGGTTCAGACGGAACGCCGCGCCTTCGAGGAACTGGCGGTTGACGTCGAGGGTGTAGCGGCGAGTCTGGTCGGAGCCATAAGTGAAGCCGCCGTTGAGGAAGTCCTGCTGCTTGGGCAGCTTGCTCACCAGGTTCAGGCTGCCACCGGCCGAGCCACGTCCACCGAACGAGGAGTTCGGGCCCTTGCTGACTTCCACCGATTCGATATCGAAGATTTCGCGGCTTTGGCCGCCAGCGTCACGCACGCCATCCAGGAAGGTGTCGCTCTGGGCATCGAAACCACGAATGAACGGGCGATCGCCCTGGGGGTTGCCACCTTCGCCAGCACCGAAGGTGATACCTGGAACGGTACGCAGTGCGTCTTGCAACGAGGTCGCCGCCGTGTCCTTGAGAACTTGCTGGGGAATGACAGTTACCGAACGAGGAGTATCCACCAGCGGCGCGGTGTACTTCTGCGAAGAAGCCTTTTCCACCTGGTAGGACGTCGCGTCCTGGGCCTCGCCAGTGATGCTGGTGGCTTCCAGGGCAATTGCTCCCGAGGCTTTCTTGCCGGTGTCCTCGGCGGCCTGGACCATGTGCGCGGCGGAGCCGGCGGTGATGGCGACGCCGATGGCCGATGCCAGCAGACGTGGCGAACTGACAGCGGATAATGGTGGTTGGCGTGTCATGTCTTGTCCCCTCCCCGAGGTTTTGAGGCCGCGGAATATAGGGGATGCGAGCATTCGTTATCAATTGCGAAATATTGCTATTCGCACTGAATTTACATTCTTTACAATTTATCTTTACGGTTTTTGCATTCCCATCCGTCCCGGGCGTTTTACACAGTCAATAAGAATCAATACCATTGCCGCACTTTCGGCTTCCAGGTACCTGGCCATGTTGCTGCACATCCCCGGCGTGTTCACCCGTGATGAGGTAGGGCGCATCCGCCGAGCCCTGGAGCAGGCGGATTGGGCGGACGGCAAGATCACCGCCGGCTACCAGTCGGCCAAGGCCAAGCACAACCTGCAACTGCCCGAGGGCCATCCGCTGGCCCGGGAGATCGGCGAGGCGATGCTCGAACGGTTATGGCAGAACCCGCTGTTCATGTCCGCCGCCTTGCCGCACAAGGTGTTCCCGCCGCTGTTCAACTGCTACACCGCAGGTGGCAGTTTCGACTTCCATATCGACAATGCCGTGCGCCAGCCCAAGGGCAGCGCCGAGCGGGTGCGCACCGACCTGTCCTCGACCCTGTTCTTCAGCGACCCGGAGGACTACGACGGCGGTGAGCTGGAGATCCAGGACACCTACGGTGTGCAGCGGGTCAAGCTGCCGGCCGGCGACCTGGTGCTGTACCCCGGCACCAGCCTGCACAAGGTCAACCCGGTGACCCGGGGCGCCCGCTACGCTTCGTTCTTCTGGACCCAGAGCCTGGTGCGCGAAGACAGCCAGCGGGCGCTGTTGTTCGAGATGGACGGGGCGATCCAGGAGCTGACCCGGGACCTGCCCGAACACCCATCGCTGATCCGCCTGACCGGCACCTATCACAACCTGCTGCGCCGCTGGGTCGAGGTCTAGGCCATGGCTTTTCGACTGCGCCGCGAGGAAAGCCTCGATGGCGGGCAACTGAGCGCCATGCTCGAAGAGAGCCCGGCCCGCGCCGCCCAGGCGATCCTGCTGGCCGCTGGCGAAGGCCTGGTGGACGCCCAGGCGCTGCTGGGGCAGATCCTGCTCGATGGTCGCGGCATCGAGCAGGACCAGGCCCTGGCCCTGCGCTGGTTCGGCATCGCCGCCCAGCGCGGGCACCTGATGGCGCGCAACATGCTCGGCCGTTGTCATGAACACGGCTGGGGCTGCCCGGCGGACCCAGGCGTCGCTGCCGAGCATTACCGCCAGGCCGCGGCAGCCGACCTGGACTGGGGTCTGTACAACTACGCCAACCTGCTGGCCACCGGTCGTGGCGTGCCCCAGGACCACGGTCGGGCCCTGGCCTGCTACCAGCGCGCCGCGCAACTGGGCCATGCCAAGTCGATGAACTTGCTGGGGCGTTATCTGGAAGAGGGGCTGGTTTGCCCGGCCGATCCCCAGGCGGCTCGGGATTGGTATCGTCGCTCGGCCGAGGGCGGTGACTTTCGTGGGCAGTTCAGTTACGCCGCGGTGCTGGCCGAGGCCGGGCGTGTTGGCGAAGCGGTGGAGTGGCTGCAACGGGCCCTGGTCGGCGGCAACCTGAATTTCCTCCGGGTGGCCCGTGGCGCACTGCTTGATGCCCGCCATCCCGAGATCCGCCAGTTGGCCCTGGCCTATCACCAGCGTGCGGCGCAACTGGGTGATGAGCGGGATGCCGAGCGGCTGGCTGCCTTGATATAAATCACCATGATTCAAAGCTAATCGCTTTCAATCATTCTGATGCAGGTCTTGCCTCATGCCCGCGACAAAAGTGCTGACTGCACATATTCCTTTGGATCTGGCCAACAAGGTTGACCAGTTGGCCTCGCGCCTGGAGCGTTCGCGTGCTTGGATCGTCAAGCAGGCGCTGGTTGCCTGGGTAGACCAGGAGGAGGAGCGTCGGCGCCTGACTCTTGAGGCCCTGGCTGATGTGGATGCCGGTAGGGTTATCGATCACCAGGCTGTGCAGGCCTGGGCGCAGAGCTTGTCGGGTGATAGTCCTCTGCCGCTGCCGAAATGAGACAGCTGGATTGGACGAGCAAGGCGCTTTCCGAGCTGGCCCGTCTTTTCGAGTTTCTTGCCCAGGTCAATCGCTCCTCTGCCGCACTGACTGTCCAATCCCTGGTACAGGCCCCCGACACTCTTCTACATAACCCTCGATTGGGAGAGCAGTTGGAAGAGTTCAGGCCACGGGATGTGCGACGTCTGCTGGTGGGGCGCTATGAGATGCGTTACGAGATTCAAGGCATGACCTTGTCCATCCTGCGTATCTGGCACGTCAGGGAAGATCGGTAAGCGCAGCCCACAAAAAAGCCCATGACTGCTCATGGGCTTTTACTTGCAGCTAAGCGCTTGCCGCTGCCTTTATACGTAATACGACTTCAGCGGTGGGAAGCCGTTGAACTCCACGGCGCTGTAGCTGGTGGTGTAGGCACCGGTGGAGAGCCAGTACAGGCGGTCGCCGATGGCCAGGTTCAGCGGCAGGCCGTACTTGTAGTTCTCGTACATGATGTCGGCGCTGTCGCAGGTCGGGCCGGCAATCACCACTTCTTCCACTTCGCCTTTCTTCTCGGTCCAGATCGGGAACTTGATGGACTCGTCCATGGTTTCGATCAGGCCGGAGAACTTGCCCACGTCGGTGTATACCCAGCGTTCCACGGCGGTGCGCGACTTGCGCGCCACCAGCACCACTTCGCTGACCAGGATGCCGGCGTTGGCGATCAGCGAACGACCCGGCTCGAGGATGATTTCCGGCAGGTCGTCGCCGAAGTCTTCCTTGAGGAAGCGGATGATTTCCTCGGCGTAGGTTTCCAGGCTGTTGGTGCGGGTGATGTAGTTGGCCGGGAAGCCACCGCCCATGTTGATCAGCTTCAGTTCGATGCCGTCTTCTTCTTTAAGGCGCTCGAAAATCACCTTGACCTTGGCGATGGCCGCGTCCCAGACGCTGATGTCGCGCTGCTGGGAACCGACGTGGAACGACACGCCGTAAGGCACCAGGCCCAGGTCGCGGGCCAGGATCAAGAGGTCCATGGCCATGTCGGTCTGGCAGCCGAACTTGCGCGACAGCGGCCAGTCGGCGGTGGTGGAGCCTTCGGTGAGGATGCGCACGTAGACCTTGGAGCCCGGGGCGGCCTTGGCGATGTTGCGCAGGTCGGCTTCGGAGTCGGTGGCATACAGGCGCACGCCCTTCTCGTAGAAGTAGCGGATGTCCTTGGACTTCTTGATGGTGTTGCCGTAGCTGATGTTGGCTGGGTTGACGCCGCGGCCCAGCACCTTGTCCAGCTCGTAGATCGAGGCGATGTCGAAGCTCGAGCCTTTTTTGTGCAGCAGGTCGATGATCTCCACGGCCGGGTTGGCCTTGACCGCGTAGTAGACCTTGGCGAATTCGAACCCGGCGCGCAGGTCGTCGTAGGCCTGGGCGATCATCTGGGTATCGATCATCACGAACGGGGTTTCTTTCTGGTCGGCGAACGCCTTCATTTTCTGAAAGGTTTCGCGCGCGAAATAGTCTTCGACGTTAATCGACATGCGTTGGGAGCTCCTGATGGCAAACGTTGGTAATCAATGGGTGCATATGAACGTCCTCCGTATCCCCACTTTGGTTCGCCTACTTCCCAAGGCATGTCGCCGAAAGCAAAAAGGCCATGGGAAATCTGCCCTTGGCCTTGCTGTCTCGTCGTCAGTACTTGAGCCGGATGGATCGTTTCCAGCATGGACGTTCGGCGCGAACTTTAGGCGGTGAGGGGGCTGAGATCAACAAAAAATGTCGCGTTTTTGCACTTGTCTGACGTGCGTTGTCGGCCTGTCCTTTTGTAGCCGACACAGATGACGGGCCGATGTTCCCGAAGAATTCCCGAGTGTTAAAAATACCTGCACGTTCGCGGCTTTTGCGCGCCAACTGGCGATGAACTGCCGAAGGCGCCAACATCGGCGACGTTAGCGGCGAGAGGGCGGTGCAAGGGGGATTTTGGCTGTTTTGGGGCAGGTCGCCGGACAGCCGTCACCGGCGCGGCTGTTGATCTTTTTTTTCGGCGCGTGAAAGGGCCGGAAAACCTTGTGGCGAGGGCGCTTGCTCCCGCCAGCCTGCGCAGCAGTCCCACTTTTCTTGCAAAGAGGGGTCGCTCCACGGCCCGGCCCGGACAGTCGCCCTCGCCACAGGTTGGTTTTTGATCATTTATTGATCAGGCACTCACGGCCTCGGCCGGGGAGACGATGTTGGTCTTCATCCCGCGGGAGCGTCCCGAACTCAGATAGGCGGCGATGGACTCCTGGGTCACCTCGCCGAGGAACACCCTTTCGGCGTCCAGCACCGGCAGCCACGAGCGATTGAACTCGTACATGCGCGACAGCAGGATGCGCAAGTGCTCGTCATAGGCGGCGGTGGCGTTGAACTGGCGCAGGAACTGGCCGCAGGTGCCGCCCTGGCGGTGCAGGTCGCGTCGGCGCACGTAGCCCAGGGCCTTGTTCTGGACGCAGGTCACCACCACGTAGCGCCGGTCGTGCTCGTCCATCAGTTCCAGGGCCTCGGCCACCGGGGTGTCCGGGCTCACCGACGGCGCGTTGTCGGCCGCATCTTCGGCCTTGACCAGCAGCAGGCGCTTGAGGGTGCTGTCCTGGCCGACGAAGTGGCTGACGAAATCGTCCGCCGGATGGGCCAGCAGGGTGTCCGGGTGGTCGATCTGCAGCAGTTTGCCGGCGCGGAAGATGGCGATCTTGTCGCCCAGCTTGATGGCCTCGTCGATGTCGTGGCTGACCATGATCACGGTCTTGTTCAGCGCCCGCTGCATCTCGAAGAACTCGTTCTGGATCATCTCGCGGTTGATCGGGTCCACCGCGCCGAAGGGTTCGTCCATCAGCAGCAGCGGGGCCTCGGCGGCCAGGGCGCGGATCACCCCGATCCGCTGTTGCTGGCCGCCGGACAGCTCGCGTGGGTAGCGATGCAGGTACTGCTTGGGTTCGAGCTTGATCATGCTCATCAGCTCGCGGGCGCGGTCGTGGCACTTGTGCTTGTCCCAGCCCAGCAGGCGCGGCACCACGGTGATGTTTTCCTCGATGGTCATGTTGGGAAACAGGCCGATCTGCTGGATCACGTAGCCGATGTTGCGGCGCAGGGTCACTTCGTCCAGGCCGGTGGTGTCCTCGCCGTTGATCAGCACCTTGCCCGAGGTGGGCATGATCAGGCGGTTGATCATCTTCAGCGTGGTGCTCTTGCCGCAGCCGGAGGGGCCGAGGAATACGCAGATCTCGCCTTCGTTGACGGTCAGGCTGACCGAGTCGACGGCTTTGACATCCTTGCCGTTGCTGCGGAAGGTCTTGCTCAGGTTCTGTAGTTCGATCATTTCAGGGCTCCTAGTGGGCTCAATCCTTTTGGCGTCAGCGAACGTTGCAGCCATTGCAGAAGCAGGTCGGCCACGATGGCCAGGAGGCTGACCAGCACGGCGCCGACGATCAGCATCGACATGTCGCTGCGGCTGATGGAGGCCAGGATCAGCACCCCCAGGCCGCCGGCGCCGATGGTGGCGGCGATGGTCATGACGCCGATGTTCATCACCACCGCGGTGCGTACCCCGGCGAGGATCACCGGCACCGCGATCGGCAACTCGACCATGCGCAGGCGCTGGCCGAAGGTCATGCCGATGCCCCGGGCGGCCTCGCGGATGCCCGGTTCGACGCCGGTCAGCGCCAGGTAGGTGTTGCGCATGATCGGCAACAGGGAATAAAGGAACACCGCGGTAATGGCCGGCAGCGGCCCCAGGCCCTGGCCGAACGTGGAGTAGAACGGCAGCAGCAGGCCGAACAGGGCGATGGACGGGATGGTCAGCAGCACCGTGGCGCTGGCCTGCAAGGGGCCGGCGAGGCTGGGGAAGCGGGTCATCAGCACGCCCAGGGGCACGCCAAAGACGATGGCCAGGGTGACGGCGATGCCCACCAGGGTGATGTGCTGCCAGGTCAGGTGCAGGACCTGGGCCCAATCGAGATGGGAAAAGGCGTTGAAAAACTCCATGTCTTCTCCTCTTTAGTTGAGCGGGTGCCGGCGCAGGAAATCTGCGGCGACGGCGGAGGGGCTTTCATGGTCGACGTCGACCCGCGCGTTCAGCTGGCGCATGGTTTCGTCGTCGAACAGCGCCGCCAGCGGCTCGAGTTCGGCGGCCAGTTGCGGGTGGGCGTCGAGGTAGGCCTGGCGCACCACGGGAGCGGCGGTGTAGTCCGGGAAGTAGTGCTTGTCGTCCTCCAGCAACTTGAGCTTGAAGGCGCTGAGGCGTCCGTCGGTGGTGTAGACCAGGCCGGCAAACACCTGGCCATTGCGCAGGGCGGTGTAGACCAGGCCGGCGTCCATCTGCCGGGTGTTCTTGCGGGTCAGGGCCATGTCATACAGCTTGACCATCCCGGCCATGCCGTCGGAACGGTTGGCGAACTCGGTGTCCAGGGCCACCAGGCGGTTTTCCCGGGTGTTTTCGGCCAGGGCCCGGGTCAGGTCGCTGATGCTGTTGATCCGTGGATGTTCCTTGGCCACGTTTTCCGGCAGCGCCAGGGCGTAGGTGTTGCTGAACTTGGACGGCGACAACCAGACCAGGCCTTTTTTCGCGTCGAGTGCTTTCACCCGGGCGTAGGACTGCTGCTTGTCGAGCTTCTCGTCGATGTGGTTGTAGGCCACCAGCGACACCCCGGTGTATTCCCAGATCAGGTCCAGTTGGCCGCTTTCCTGGGCGCTGCGCGCCAGGTTGCTGCCCAGGCCGCCGATGACGCGGGTGTCGTAGCCCTTGCTGCGCAGGTACTGGGAGGTGATTTCCGCCAGCAGGGTCTGTTCGGTGAAGACCCGGGCGCCGATGCGGATCAGCGGTTTTTCCGCGGCGTGGGCCAGTGCGCTGAAAAGCAGGACGCAGCCGAGTATCAGGCTCAATTTCTTCATGTCGGTTCCTTGTCTCTGACGGGCTTAGGACGGGCGCAGGCCGCGTTCCAGCCAGAGGCGGTTGGCCAGGGTCACCAGGCCGTCCAGAAGCAGCGCCAGCAAGGCGGTGCAGGCGGCGCCGAGCAGCAGCTGCGGCTGGTTGTTCAGGGCGATGCCGGGGAAGATCAGGCTGCCCAGGCTGTTGGCGCCGATCAGGAAGGCCAGGGGCGCGGTGCCGACGTTGATCGCCAGGGCTACCCGCACGCCGCCGACGATGATCGGCACGGCATTGGGTAATTCGACTTTCCACAGCACCTGGCGCGGGGTCATGCCGATGCCGGTGGCGGCTTCCTTGAGCGAGCCCTGGACGTTCTTCAGGCCTTCATAGGTGTTGCGCACGATGGGTAGCAGGGAGGCCAGGAACAGGGCGAAGATCGCCGGCCCGCTGCCGATGCCGAGGACCCCGAGGGCAATGGCCAGGACGGCCAGGGGAGGGATGGTGTTACCGATGTTGAACACTTGCATGAAGCGTTCGGCGCGCCTGGCCATGGCGGGGCGGCTGAGGAGGATGCCGGCGGGAATGCCGACCAGCAGGGCGGCGCACATGGACGCCAGGACCAGGAACAGATGAGCTTGCAGGTAGAACAGTAGATCGTCGCGGTAG
Organism: Pseudomonas sp. MSSRFD41; assembly: GCF_014230245.1. NCBI lineage: Bacteria > Pseudomonadati > Pseudomonadota > Gammaproteobacteria > Pseudomonadales > Pseudomonadaceae > Pseudomonas > Pseudomonas sp. MSSRFD41. The sequence continues at coordinate 49,186 of NZ_JACKZK010000008.1, forward strand.
TGTTCGATCGTCTTGATGCCGATCCAGTGGACCAGCAGGGCCAGGAGGGCAATGACCGCACCCCCTCCTATCAGCCCTTTGCCATAGCGAATAGCCACGGGCGGACTCCTTCTTCTTATCGGTCGGCGGGCGCTTTCCCCTGTGGCAGGGCCGTGGCCGACTGCCGGGAAGTCCCCGCGAAAAGCAGTTCGTCGAGTGCCGGCAGGGCGGCGGCGAACGAACCATGAGCGCAGCTTCGTCAAGCTAACTTGCTGATATTCCAGGCTTCTGACGAGCGCCTGGCAGGGAAGTGGACGTCTCCACCTTTTAAAAGGTTCCATAGTCGGCGGCGTTTGGCCAGCCTTGGGGCGCGAGGGTGTGATTGGGAGTGTGGAATCTAACGGGTTCCAGAGTGATGGCCGGATTACGAACGCTGCGCGCCCGGTCGCAGCCTGCGCTGGCGCTTGACAGCGGCTACGGGGCTACAGGGGATGGCGGGGCCGGACGGTGGTTCGGGGAGGCTGCTTTGCGCTATACTCGCCGCCCTTTTTTGATCACCGCCAGGCGATTTCCCATGACCCAACAGGCCGCCGAAGTCGCGAAACGCCGCACCTTCGCCATCATTTCCCACCCGGATGCCGGTAAGACCACCATCACCGAGAAGCTGTTGCTGATGGGCAAGGCCATTGCGGTGGCGGGTACCGTCAAGTCGCGTAAGTCCGACCGCCATGCCACCTCCGACTGGATGGAGATGGAGAAGCAACGCGGTATCTCCATCACCACCTCGGTGATGCAGTTCCCCTATCGCGAGCACATGATCAACCTGCTCGACACCCCCGGCCACGAAGACTTCTCGGAAGACACCTACCGCACCCTGACCGCGGTGGACTCGGCGCTGATGGTGCTCGACGGCGGCAAGGGCGTAGAGCCGCGGACCATCGCCCTGATGGACGTCTGCCGCCTGCGGGATACGCCGATCGTCAGCTTCATCAACAAGCTGGACCGCGACATCCGCGACCCGATCGAGCTGCTGGACGAAATCGAGGCGGTCCTGAAGATCAAGGCCGCGCCGATCACCTGGCCGATCGGTTGCTACCGCGATTTCAAGGGCGTGTACCACCTGGCGGGTGACTACATCATCGTCTACACCCCGGGCCACGGCCACGAGCGCACCGAGACCAAGATCATCGAGAAGCTCGACTCCGCCGAAGCCCGCGCCCACCTGGGCGACGAGTACGAGCGTTTCCTCGAGCAGCTGGAGCTGGTGCAGGGCGCCTGCCACGAGTTCGACCAGCAGGAGTTCCTCGACGGCCAGCTGACCCCGGTGTTCTTCGGCACCGCCCTGGGCAACTTCGGCGTCGACCATGTGCTCGACGCCGTGGTGGACTGGGCGCCGCTGCCGCTGCCACGGGCAGCCAACGAGCGCAGCGTGGCGCCCCAGGAAGAGAAGTTCTCGGGCTTCATCTTCAAGATCCAGGCGAACATGGACCCCAAGCACCGCGACCGCATCGCCTTCATGCGCATCTGCTCGGGCAAGTACGAGAAGGGCATGAAGATGCGCCACGTGCGCACCGGCAAGGACGTGCGCATCGGCGACGCCCTGACCTTCTTCTCCTCCGAGCGTGAGCAACTGGAAGAAGCCTATGCCGGCGACATCATCGGCCTGCACAACCACGGCACCATCCAGATCGGCGACACCTTCAGCGAAGGCGAGGCCCTGGGCTTCACCGGGATCCCGCACTTCGCCCCGGAACTGTTCCGTCGCGTGCGCCTCAAGGACCCGCTCAAGTCCAAGCAGCTGCGCCAGGGCCTGCAACAGCTGGCCGAAGAGGGCGCGACCCAGGTGTTCTTCCCCGAGCGTAGCAACGACATCATCCTCGGCGCCGTCGGTGTGCTGCAGTTCGATGTGGTGGCCAGCCGCCTGAAGGAAGAATACAAGGTCGAATGCGCCTACGAGCCGATCACCGTGTGGTCCGCCCGCTGGATCAGCTGCGACGACAAGAAGAAGCTGGAGGAGTTTTCCAACAAGGCGGTGGAGAACCTGGCCCTGGACGGCGGCGGTCACCTGACCTACCTGGCGCCGACCCGGGTCAACCTGGCGTTGATGGAAGAGCGCTGGCCGGACGTGAAATTCCGGGCAACGCGTGAGCATCACTAAGCGCTGAGCCTTATGCCTGAAGCCCCGCTGCGAAAGCCGCGGGGCTTTTTATTGATGCGCCCGGCATGGCGCGTGGCGCGTCGGCGCAACCAGCTTGGTTGTGGTGACCATGCTGGTGACTTGGAGGTGAGCGTCCCCTATATCAGGGACAGGGCGGCAGCGCCGGCGATGATGACTCGGCCACTGATGAACCGGATTCCGACGATTCGGATCAAGGTGACAGCGATACGTGAGCTGTAGGCGGCTTTTTTTCCTGCGCCTCCCACGGGTTGCACAGGAAGGAGGGGCGCCGACCTTTTAGACGCATTCAATTCATTGTTTTATAAGAACTTTATTTAAGTGTTTGGCTTCTTTCCGTAGCTTTGCTCTTCTTTTGCGACTAAACCTCTTTTGCCCTCGACCCCTTATTCGCCGGTCACTGGTTTTATCGGCGAAACGGGCGGCGAGTGGCGCTGTTATGGTCGTGCGGCGGGCGTTGAATACTTTTTGCAACCCTTGGCCAACGACTTTCTGGTTCGGGAGATTGAAAAAATAAATTTGAATTGATGTTTCTTGACCACGCCGAAGAGTGCGTGATATTCAAGCGCACGTTGAAACTATATGCGCAATGGATAGCTCATTTTTTCAGGGTCTGATAAGCAATGGACTGCATAAGTGTTAATAATTTGTCGAAGGCTTATCGAATCAAAGAGCGCTCGGAAGGGGCTCTCGGTTGGCTGAAAGATCTCGTTCTTCCCAAGACGTCCGAAAAGATCGCCGTTGACGATATTTCATTCACCGTCAGGCAAGGTGAAGTCGTCGGTTTTCTCGGTCCCAATGGCGCGGGAAAGACAACGACCTTGAAGATGCTGTCCGGGCTACTTCATCCAACGGCCGGACAAATTTCGGTCTTGGGCCATACGCCGCGGACGCGCAACAAAGAATTCCTCAAGTCTATTTCCCTGATCATGGGACAGCGCCAGCAATTGATCTGGGATCTGCCGGCAATGGAAACCTTCCGGCTGAACCAGAAGATATTCGAAATCTCTGATGAACAGTTCAAGCGGGTCTATGGCTACCTGGACGAGCTGCTGCAAGTCTCGAAACTGGCGAAGGCCCCTGTGCGAACCCTGTCGCTCGGCGAAAAGATGAAATGCGAGCTCGTCGCCTCGCTGCTTCATGATCCCAAGGTGCTTTTCCTGGACGAGCCGACCATCGGGCTGGATGTCGGGGTCCAGAAAACGGTGCGCTCCTTTATTCGGGAGTACAGCCGCGAGCGGAATGTCAGCGTGCTGCTGACATCGCATTACATGCAGGACATCGAGGCCCTGTGCGAGCGGGTCATCGTCGTGTCGGACGGCAAGGTTTCGTTCGACGACTCCCTGGAATCACTGCGCAGGCGCATGTCCGATCACCGTATCATCACGGTGGAGCTGTCCGAGGCCGTCGCGGCTTCCGCGCTGGCCGGCTATGGCCTGGTGCGCTCGGCGGACGGCTTCGTCCACGAGCTGACGGTGCCGGCGGCGGAGGTGGTTGCCGTTTGCTCGCGAGTGCTGTCGGAGCAGCCGGTGGTGGACATCTCCATCAGCGATCCGCCCATCGAAGAAGCATTGCTGAAGCTGTTCGTGAACTCGCAGGCTGAGGTCGCCGCGCGTATCGACGGCTCCGGGAAGTGTGTCGCATGAGCCGGCCCTTCCTGAAGGTCGCGGGGGTCGCCCGCACCGCCATCCGCCGCAAGGTCGCCCATCGCGCCGAACTGTTCGTGCTGGTGCTGGCATCCCTTGTGCCGCTGTTCATGATGGTCATCTGGATGGGGATTGCGAAGGATGCCGCCCTGGAGGGTTTCACCCCCGCCAAGTTCGCGGCCTACTTCGCGCTCGTGTTCCTGATCGGAGAAATCGTATCCAGCACCGCCGCCGAAGAGGTGGAAAACGATATTCACTCGGGCGATATCGGAAGTTTTCTCCTGAAGCCATTCAACATTGGTCTTTATTACTTCTTGAGTGAGTTGGCTTCGGCACTCGTCAGGGTAATACCCATCTTTTTCCTTGTGGCGGGCGTCTTTTTATTTTCCCAGGCAGGCAACTACGTGAAGTTGGCTTATCTGCTGCCCGCATTGTTGGGAATTGCCCTGGGCTTCGCCATCAACTATCTACTTTATTTTATCGGGGGATTGGCGGCGTTCTGGTCGGACCAGGCAAGTTCATTCGATTTGGTGCTGACTTATATGTTGACGTTGTTCGGCGGAGTATTGGCGCCTCTTTCGCTTTATCCAGGCTGGATGCAATCGATCCTGCAATGGTCGCCATTTCCCTACATCATCAATTTCCCCATCAAGATCATCATGGGTGAACTCAGTCATCAGCAACTGTTGAACGGTTTGATGTTCCAGTTGGCATTGGTGCTGTTCTTGTCTTTGCTGGCCCGACTGATCTGGAGCCGGGGCGTAAGACACTATTCGGTGTTCGGCTGATGAAAACGTTCAGCGCTGTCAAAGCGCTTTTGTCCGCCAGGTTGCGTGCGAACCTGAAAGACCGCATGCCGGTGTTTTCAAGTTTGCTCAATACGGCCCTGCTGGCATTGTCCGTCTATGTGGTGATCGAAGTATTCTTCGGCAATGTCGATGATATCGGCGGATGGAACAAGGAGCAGTCCGTCGTCCTGTACGGTGCCTTCATCCTGATTCGTTCCTTTGTGCAGATGGTCGTCTTGCCGAACTGCGAGGCGGCGTCGAAATTGATCATCAGCAAGTCCATCGACACGTACCTGTCCAAACCCATCGATATCCAGACCATCCTGGCCTTCGGCCAGTTGCGCCTCTGGCACATCTTCGGTGTGGTGCTGGGACTGGGGCTGATGCTGGGTGGCAGTCATGCCCAAGGGCAACTGACGGTGGCTTCCGTGAGCGCTTTCGTCGTGTTCTTGACGCTGTCATGCGCATTGGTGCATGCCGTCTGGTTCAGCATCGCCAGCCTGGCGTTCTGGACCCAGAAGACCGGCAACATCTCCCATCTGCTGTTCATGTTCCTGACCACGGGCCGTTTCCCGTCCGGTGCTTATCCGGAGTGGATCCAGATCGTGATCATGACGATAGTGCCGGTCTTTTTCATCATGGAGGTGCCGGCGCAATCCGCGTTGGGGATGACGACAGGCGCGACGCTGCTCGGAGCACTGGCGGCCACCGCCGGTTTTGCATTGCTGTCACGGTTGCTTTGGCACTGGGGGGTCAAGAAGTATCTTCGGGAAGGATCCTGATAGACCAAGCGACTGAAATCCAAACCATAAGACATGGATGATATGGAACATTTTCTGGATTTGTTCACTGAGCAGGTTCGGCGGTTTCCGCTCGCCACTGCAGCGTCCGACGGACAGGACCGCCTGAGCTACCGCGAACTCGACGAAATCACCGATGGCTTCGCCCGCATGCTCGGCGCTGCCTCAGTCAAGCGGGGCGATATCGTCGCCATTGGCCTGGAGCGTGGCCTCGGCTTTCTGGTGTCGATGATAGGCCTGTTCAAGGTCGGCGCCGCCTATCTGCCCCTCGACCGTGCGTTGCCCCTGGACCGGCGCGCCTACATGCTGGAGCAATGCGCGTGCCGGTGGCTGATCCAGGAGCCTGACGGCCAGGCGCAATTCGACGGTGTCGCTTCCCTGCGGATGCCGGAGCGGTTCGAGGGCATGGCCGGAGGGGCGGCCCCCGAGCGGGTTGTCCTGGCGGACGACAGCCTTGCCTATGTCATCTTTACCTCCGGCTCGACCGGCATGCCCAAAGGGGCGATGGTGCACCATGGCGGCATGGTCAATCACCTGTTGGCCAAGGTGGAAGACCTGGACATGCGCAGGACGCCCAATGTCGCGCAGACGGCGCCGCAGAGTTTCGACATCTCGGTCTGGCAGTTCCTCGCCCCACTGGTCTGCGCAGGGCGTACTGCCATCCTGACGCGGGCGGAGTTCCTGGACCTGGAGCGGCTCGGCTCGCGAATCGTGCAGGATGAGATCGACATTCTGCAGGTCGTCCCCAGCCACCTGTTGGCCATCCTCGATGCCATTGTCACCGACAGCGACAATTCACGGTTCGACCGGCTCGCGTGCCTGGTGGCCACCGGCGAAGTGCTACCGGTGTCGCTGGCCCGCCGCTGGCTGGCGATCAAGCCCCACGTTCCTTTGGTCAACGCCTACGGGCCGACCGAGTGCAGCGACGACGTCACGCATCAGGTCATCGTCCAGATGCCCCGCGCCGATCAGGCCATTCCGATCGGCCGGGCCGTGCGCGGCGTTCGCCTGACCGTACGTGACGCCGACCGGCGCGTACTGCCTGTCGGCGAGACGGGGGAACTGTACGTCGAGGGCATTGCCGTGGGGCTGGGCTATATCGGTCGGCCCGACCTCACCGAAAAGGCGTTCGTTACCCTCGACGGCGGACGTGCCTACAAGACGGGCGACCTGGCCAGTTGCGACAGCGAGGGCGTCTTTCACTATCACGGCCGCACCGACGATCAGGTCAAGGTGCGGGGGCACCGGATCGAGCTGAGCGAGGTGGAGTTCGGCATCCGGCGGCTGGCGCAGGTCAAGCAGGCGGCCGTGGTACTCAACACGGCCCAGGGGCGTGCGTTCCTGACCGCCTTCATCGTCGTGCACGACGGCGCGTCGGCAGATCCCGAGCCGTTGCGCCTGCAACTGCGCGAGCATCTGCCGGAGCACATGATCCCGTCCGAGTTCCGGGTCGTGCCGTGTCTGCCGGAGACGCCCAACGGCAAGATCGACAAGAAGCGGCTCGCGGCCATTGCCAACGACACGCCGTCGGCTGTCGTTTCGCCGGCCGCCGCAGAGAAGGACGCCAGGGACGGCCGCGAGCTGCTCGATGTATGGCGCGAGCTGTTGCGCAACCCGGCCCTGCAGCCCGCCGATGACGTATTCAGGCAAGGCGCGGACTCCATCCTCGCGCTACAGTTCATCGCCCGGGCGAAGGCGCTCGGCCATGTCTTCACGCTGGGGGATGTGTTTCGCAACCCGACCGCCGCAGGTCTGCTCAAGGCCGTCCGAGCCAAGGATTCGGCGCCGCTTCCGAGCGGCGCAGGCCGACAGTGTGAAGCGGAGCAGGCCGAGGCCCTTTCGCGCCTGTCTCCTGCCCAGCGGGGGATCTTCGTGCAATCCCTGCGTGCCAGGCACCGCAACACCTATGTCCTTCAATATTCCTTCCGCATGACATTGCCGGATGCCGGTAAGTCGCTGGAAGCCGGTTGGCGCAAGGTGCACGAGCGTCACGAGCTGCTGCGCAGCGCATTCGTTCTCGGGGCGTCCGGCCAGCCGGTCAGGCGGGTCGTTCCGGACGCCCCCTTGAGCTGGACGGACACGGACCTGTCGTCCATGGACGAGCCAGGGCAACGCAACCGCCTCGAGGCGTTCCTGGACGAAGACCGGCAGGCCGGCTTTGCGCTGGACCGGCCGGCGCTCTACCGGCTGCACCTGTTCAGCCTGGGCGGCGCCGATTATCAGTTCGTCCTCAGCGCGCACCATCTGATCATGGACGGTGCCTCGGTGTTTCCCTTGATGAGCGAGGCCCTCGGCGCAGTGCCTGCCTCCGTCGATGCCTACGCAAGCTACATCGCCGATCAGGAGAAATTCCGGCTCGGGGAACAGGATCGGTCGCTCTGGGCCGAACTGCTGGAACCTGTCCGGGCAGCGACACTCGTTTCCGACGGTTTGGCCGAACCCTCGCTGGCCCCAGTGCGGCATGCGTGTTTCCAGAAGCGCCTGCCTGCCGAGCTGGTGCAGGCCATCGGCGAGATCGGCCTGCGTGCCGGCACCACTGTGTCGGCGGTCGCGGCCACGGCCTGGGCCATGGCGCTCAATGCCGCATGCGGCGGTCAGGATCAACTGTTCGGCATGATCGTCTCGGGCAGGGCGGAAACGGGCGTGGGGCTGAACGACGTCGGCATGTACGCCAATACGCTGCCGCTGCCGGTCACGCTGCATCCGTCCGGGCGGCCTGAAGCCAACCTGCAGCAGGTCGCCCGACGCATCGCCCGGCTGCTGCGGTTCGAGTCGGCGTCGATGAGCGAGGTGCTTGCCGGCACCCGGGCGCGCCTGGGTCACGAGGCGTTCGATACGGCGTTGAACGTCGAGACCCTGGCGGACTGGACGGCGCTCGAAGGTGCCGGCACCGGCGTGGCCCGGGTGGAACTCACCCACGTGACGGACCTCACCGAGTTCCCGTTCGCGGTCGAGGTGCTCGGCAGCGCCGACGGAATCACCGTGGATTTCATCCGGGACCCTGAGCGGGTGTCGGAGGCGCGGGCCGCGGAATTGTCCGAACAGTTCCTCAGCGCGCTCGCCTACCTCTGCCATGCCGACGAACCGCTGGAGCGTTGGCAGGGTTGGAAGGGCCAGCCGGCCAGCGTCGGCGCGCCGTCCGTTGCCGGGGCGCAGCCCGAGCCCGAGCGTGTGCGCAGCTCTTTCGACGAGACGGTGCTCGCCGCCGTGAGCGACATCCTGGGGGATGGCAGCCTGGCGCTGCACCACAACTTTTTCTCCCGCGGCGGCGACTCGATCAGTGCCCTCCAGTTGATTGCGCGGCTGAGGCGGGAGGCGTTGGTGGTCGACCTTGACCGGATCTTCGCCAGCCGGTCGCTCGCCGACATCGCCCAAGCCGTCCGTTGCCTGGACGGCCGCCACGACGCGACGCGCCATGCGCCGACCGGGCCAACCGCTCTGGTGCCTGTGCAGCGATGGTTCGCCGAGCAGGTTTGGGCCAACGCCGATCACTGGTGCCTGGGCACCGCCATCGAGATCCGTCGGTCGCTGCGGATGGATGACCTGGCCTCGGCGACCCGGACGGTGCTGGAACGCTATCCGGTCCTGGGCGCGCGGTTCAACGCCGCCGATGGCTATGCGCAGACGATTCCCGAGTCTCCTGTCCATGTGCCGGCCTGCTGCACGGCGGTGACGCTGGACGATGGGGTCGAGCGATCGCAGGACGTGATCCGGGAGACCTTGAACCGCACCATGGCAAGCCTGGACCTGGCCGCGGGCGACCTGTTCCGTACCGTGCTGTTCCGCACGCCGGAGGGCGCCGCCGACCTCCTGGTGGTGCTGGCCCACCACCTTGTCGTGGATGCCGTGTCCCTGCGCATCCTGGTCGAGGACATCCTGCACGTCTGCGCGGGCGGCAACGTCCCTGCGCAAGCCACACCGATGCGCCATTGGGCGCAGCAGCTGGCGGGCGAGGGGCAGTCCTTGAGCGATGAAATCCTGGCGCAGACCGCCTACTGGTCGTCGGTGGTCGGCGCCATTCCGGCGTCGATGCCTTTCGAGCCGCACCGGCAAGCCTGCGGACGCATCCGCACGGTATCGGGCGGGCTGAGCCTCGAGGCCACCAGCGCATTGCTGCGGGATGTGCCGGCGGCCTACGACACCCGCATCAACGACATTCTGGTTTCGGCGCTGGTGCGGGCCTTCTCCGGCTGGCGGGGCAAGGCCGACCTGGCGATCAACCTCGAAGGGCATGGACGCGAGGGTGTCCTGGAGGGCGTCGACATCTCCCGTACGGTGGGATGGTTCACGTCGGTGTTTCCCGTCTGCCTGCATGATCCCCAGGACGGCCCGGCCAGCCTGATCCAGCAAACCAAGCGCACGCTGGCGCAGATTCCGCAACGGGGCATCGGCTACGGGATGCTGCGTTACCTGCGCAAGGAAGCCGCGGTCATTCCTCCCGTGGAGCCCATGGTGCAGTTCAACTACCTGGGGCAATGGGACAACGTGTCCTTCGACGACCCGGACGTGTCGATGCCGTCGGCCGCGATCCTGAGCCTCATCGACCAAGCGTCGGTCGATCCGCGCAACAGGCGCCAGCATGCACTGGAAATCGAAGCGCGGATCGTCCAGGGGCGCCTGGAGACCGATTGGCACTTCGACGAGGGGGTCGTGTCGTCCGGCGAGGCGCAGGCGTTCGTCCAGCGCTATTGCGCCGCGCTGAACGCACTCATCGACCACTGTCGCTCGGGCGTCATGGTGCGCGCGCCGTCCGACTATCCCGATGCCGACCTGACGGCGGACGAACTCAAGGGGCTGATCGACACGGCGGGGGCGGTGCCGACGGAGATCTACCCCTTGTCCGCCAGCCAAAAGGGAATCCTGTTCCAGCACCTGGTCAGTGACGACGATGTCTACATCCTGCAATACGTCCTGGACATCGCCGGTGAGATCGACCCGGCGCTGCTGGAAGCGGCGTGGCGGGTGGTGGCCGGGCGTCATCCGATCCTTCGCAGCGGCTTCTGCTGGGACGCGGTCGCCGGACCGGTGCAGTACGTTTTGCAGAGCGACAGGAGCGTCTGGTCCAGCGTGGCGGGCAGCACCGACCCTGCGGCGCTCGAACGCCTGATGGCCAGCGAGCGCTCGCACGGCTTCGATCTCGGGACGCCGGCGCTGACGCGCTTCGCATTGCTGTCCGACGGAGGGCAGGCCCACAGGCTGATCTGGACCTACCACCACATCCTGATGGACGGCTGGTGCGTGGCCAGAGTCATCAAAGAGCTTTTTGGCGCTTACGATCAGCTGGTCAGGGGCGACCGCCCTGAGCCGGCCTTTGGCCGCGTCTACCGCGACTACATCCAATGGCTGACCCGACAAGGCCCCCGGGAACACCGCCCCTTCTGGAAGGGCTACCTGACGGGCGTCAGGCCCTGCCTCTACTCGAGCCCGGTCGCCTACCGGCCTGCCGGGCACGACGCCCGTCACGTCCACCGCTTCACGCTAGGGCGCGACCTGTCGCGTCGCATCGAAGGTTTCTGCACGGAGCACGGAGTGACCGTCGCCGTCGCCTTCCAGTGGATCTGGGCACAGGTTCTCGCACAGGGCACGGGCAACCTCACGCCGGTCTTCGGCTGGGCGATATCCGGCAGGCCCGCTGACCTTGAGGGCGCCGAACAGATCATCGGGCTCATGACATCGGTCGTGCCCTGCAAGGTCGATGTCGCCGCGCCGCTGTCCGGAGCGGGCATTCGCGGGCTGCAGCGCAGCAACGCCGCCTTGCAGGAAGAGGGGCATGTCTCCATGAGCCACTTCAAGGCAGCGGCTGGCCTGACTCAGGAGGAGGAACTCTTCAATACGGTCCTGGTGATCGAGAACTTCGAGCTTCAGGACAACCTGCCGGCGGGCGAGCGCTACCGGGTGAACCGTCTGGAATGGGTCGAGCGCTCTGAGTTTCCTCTGGTGCTGGGCGTGATCCCTTCGGACGACGTCCTGATCGAACTCAACTTCGACCGCGAAAGATTTTGCGTTGCGCAAATGGCCGATCTTCAGGAAAGGATTGTTCTTGAAGCCGACCGACTGTCTTCTCTTGGAAATGGATACCTGGAGCATGATGCAAGTTTACGGTGCGAATCAGTGTCATAAGTTGGAACGCTTCATCGGCGACGTACCGGTCTACCTGAAGATCGAAGGACTGAATCCGGCAGGCTCCATAAAGCTCAAGACGGCGGTGTCCTTGATCGAGGAAAGCGAAAGGCTGGGGTTTCTTTCGCCGGGGAGAAAGGTCATCGAGTCCAGTTCGGGGAATCTGGGCATCGCGCTGGCGATCATCTGTGCGCAGCGCGGCTACCCGTTCACCTGCGTGACGGATCCCAATGTCAATCAGGTGAGCGTCAATCTGATGCGGGCGTATGGCGCACAGGTGATCGTCTGCGACACCCGTGACGGCAACGGCGGTTTCCTCGGGGCGCGGATCGCCCTGATCAAGGACATGATCCGGAAGGATCCGGCGTACTTCTGGACCAACCAGTACGCGAACCCGGCCAATCCGCTGGCCCATTACAACCTCACCGCCCCCGAAGTGCTGCAGTCGCGCCCGGACTGCAAGTGGCTCTTCGTGGGGGCGGGCACGACCGGAACGCTGACCGGGTGCGCGCGCTACCTGCGGGACAAGGCGCCCGGCGTGAAGCTCGTCGCCGTCGATACCGTCGGTTCGATCAACTTTCAGGATGTGCCGCAAAAACGCCTGATCCCCGGGCTGGGCACCAGCCGGCGCCCGGAGATCCTGGACCGCGGGCTGATCGAGCACATCGAGTTCGTCGATGAAGTCGAAACGATCCGCATGTGCCGCAGCGTCGCGCAGGACTATGGCCTGCTGCTCGGCGGCTCCACCGGAACCGTGCTGGCGGCGGTCAAGCGCCTGGGCGCGCAGATTCCGGCGGGTGAGGAAGTGGTCGTCATTAGCCCGGACATGGGTGAGCGCTACCTGGAGACGATCTACTCGGACAAATGGTGTGACGCCAACTTCGGCGACCGGCTGTACCAGCATGCCCTGGTCGGCTGACGCCGCCTTGAGGACGCCGGCCGTACCCCCTGCTCAATTTCCTGAATGGAAGGATCCCATCTTGCCAGAACTTCAGCTCCCTCCCGACGGCGTCGCCGAGCCCCGACTCTTTCTCGAACTGTGGCGCCAGTCCAGCCGTGACTACCGCGACGCGCCGGCCATCGAAAGCGACGGCACCCTTTACAGCTACGGGCAAATCGATTCGCAAAGCGATCAGGTCGCTGGCTGCCTGGCCCGGAACGGCCTGGGCCCAGGCGAGGTGGTCGCCATCGGTATCGCACGGGGCAAGGACCTGCTGGTCGCGATGTTGGGGGTCATGAAAAGCGGGGCGGCCTTTTTCCTGTTCGAGCCGGACGCTCCGCCCGCACGGCTGTCCATGCAGTTCGGGATGGCCCGGCCCGGCCTGGTCCTGGTGGCGGACGCCCAAGACCCGGCGGAGCACGCCGCCCATGGCGCGCCGAGGGTGATGAGCCTGGACGCCGTGCCGGACTCGCCGGTCGAAGGATTCGTGGGGCCGGACATCGCTTCCAGCTCGCTCGCCTACATCATCTTCACCTCCGGCTCCACCGGCCAGCCCAAGGGCGTTCTGGTGCCCCACCGCGGCATCGGCAACCTGGCCCGTCATTCGGTGACCTACGGCATCGGGCCGGGCAGTCGGGTGCTGATGTTTTCCCCTGTCTGCTTCGACGCGATCATCGCCGAGACCGTGATGACGCTGCACGCGGGCGGTTGCCTGGTGGCGGTCGCGGACGAGGAGCTCAAGGATTTCGACCGGCTCCAGGAACTGCTGTGCCACCGCCGGATCGATGTCGCCACGTTGCCGCCTTCGCTGGTGTCGTTGCTGCCGCCCGACCTTGCGCTCAGCCTGTCGACGCTGGTGGTCGCGGGTGAGCGGTGCAGCCAGGACGTGATCGCCACCTGGTCCGGCAAAACCCGGCTGCTCAACGCCTACGGGCCCTCCGAGGCCACGGTCGCGGCCACGGTGAAGCTGTGTGGCGCCGACACCTCGCCCGCGAACATCGGCCGGGCGCTCGCCAATGTGACGGTGCGTGTGCTGAACGAGCGGATGGAGCCGGTGGGCGTCGATGAAGTGGGCGAGATCTGCATCTCGGGCGTGAGCGTCGCCGACGGTTATCTGGGGTTGGCGGATCTGACCGCCGCCCGGTTCGTCGGCGGCGGGGACGGGGGACACGCACGTGTCTTCCGGACGGGGGACTATGCCAGGCTCGACCGTCAGGGCGACATTCTGTTCGAGGGACGCAGGGACGATCTGATCAAGGTCAACGGCAACAGGATCGAACTCGCCGAAATCGAAGCGTGCGCTATGGCTTCGGCGCAGGTCGACGCTTGTCACGCCTGCAACGCTGGCGGCAGCGGCGCACCGGTGAGCCTCGCGCTGTTCTTCGTGCCATCGGGCGGGGCCGACGCCGCTGCGGTCGAGGCGGCCTTGCGGGACAGGATTGCCCGGAACCTGCCCCAGTACTTCATGCCCGCCCGCTTTCTCGCCCTCGACGCATTGCCTCGCAGCCCGGCGGGCAAGGTCGACCGGACGGCGCTGCTTGAGCGACTCAAGGCCGAGCAGGCCGGTGCCCCGGCGGCGCCCATGAACGGCCGTGAAGAGGCCCTGGCCTTGCTCTGGAGCCAGATCCTCGGGCGCCCGGTCGAAGACCGCGACGCGAATTTCTTTGCCCTCGGCGGCAACTCGTTGCTGGCCATGCGGCTTGTCGCGCTCATGAAACGCAGCGGTTTCCAGGTACCACTGAAGCGCCTGTTCAGTGCGCCGACGTTGTCGCAAATGGCTTGCCTGATGGGGGATTGAAGGATGCCTGGAAAAGGGCTGAACCCGTACCAACGGTATTACTGGAGCGCTTCAAGCGCCTACGACCTTCCGCAAGCCGCTTGCGTGAGCATCGGCTTTGTCCTGGACGGGGAGCTGGATGTCCCGCGGTTCGGCCGGGCGATCGACGCGGTGGTGAATCGTCATGAACAGCTGAAGTCGGTTTTCCTCGAAACGCAAGCGGGGGTGCGCCGCTTTCCCCAGTCGGATGTGAGCGGTGTCCTGCAGGTGGGGGACGCACCGTTCGACCTGGCGCAGACCGAGGCCAGCATCGAAGCCTTGTGCCGGATACCGTTCGACCTGAGCGTCGACATCCCGTTCAGGGCCTACCTGAAGCCGGTCGGCCAAGGCAGGTACCTGTTCGCGTTGATCATCCACCATGTCGTGGTCGACTCCTGGTCGCTCGAGGTGATCCTGGATGACCTGGCCCGCGCCTACGCCCGGGCTGAATCCGGAGGCAGCGGGCCGCTGCTCTCTCCCTTGACGTTCGATCACGAAACGCTGGCGGCGCCCCTGGGGGCCGATGAGCGCCGCCTGCAGGCGCAGTTCTGGCGCGAGAGCCTCGAGGGGGCGGCGATCCCCGTGATTCCCGGTCTCGTCGATGGCCTGGGCGAACAAGGGAAATCGACGTTCGATGTGATCACGCCCCGGGACGAGGTCCGCGAGGCGCTCGACCGGCTTTGCCAGCGGTTGGATGCCACGCCGTTCGTGGTCTACACCGCCGTGGCGTCCATCGCCTTGGCCCGCTTTTGCGCAACCGCTGACCTGGTGATCCAGACCAACGTGACGCCCCGCTGGACGGAGGGCACGGAAACCGTCGTGTCCTACCTGTCTGCGCGGATCCCCCTGCGCCTTCGCGTCGCCCCTGAAGTGACGCCGGACGCGCACGTCCTGGAGGTGGCGGACGCGCTCTACGGAACCTTCGAGAACGTCGGCCTGAACATCGGCGAGATCCTGGCCGAGTCCAGCCTCAAACAGGGTCTGCCCATCCACATCGGCGCCGAAAGCCCGTTCGAGGGCTGGGATCTTGAGAACGTCGCCGTGTCCCAGGTCCAATTGCCGGACTTCCAGCCCTGGCCCCTGTTCCTATGGGTGCCTGCCGCGACCGGTCATTCGTTCATCAAGCTTCAGTACCAGGCCGACAGGATCAGCGCCGAGCGCATGGGGCAACTCAAGCGCCTGCTCGACGAGACCCTGGAACGGTTCGTCCTGTCGGAACGGCAGGCGCCTGCCGTTGCAGGCGCCCTGAATCATCTCACTCTCCAGTAAACCCTCCACGGAAGGCCGCAAACATGTCGTCCCATCCCCTGACCATCGTCTCCGGCGCCCAGATTGCCGCGCTCATGCCCTCGTTGCGGGCGGACATCCTGAGCCTGGTCGAAACCACCTATCTGCAGCACGACGCCGGGCTGACCAACAATCCCGACAGTTATTTCCTGCGCTTCGCGGATCGCCAGGCGGACCGCATCATCGCTCTGCCGGCGGCCATCGCCGGCGACTCACCCGTTTCCGGGATCAAGTGGATCGCCAGCTATCCGGGGAACATCGAGCGCAACCTGCAGCGGGCTTCGGCGGTGCTGCTGCTCAACGACTACGAGACCGGCTATCCCGTGGCCTGCCTGGAGGCCTCGCAGATCAGCGCCGCGCGCACGGCCGCCTCGGCAGTCATCGCCGCCCGGGCGCTGAGCGCCGGGCGCCGCCCTGCCATGACCATCGCCTTCGTGGGCGCCGGCGTCATTGCCAGGGCGATCTTCGATTTCTTCATGGCGGACGGCTGGACGTTCGGGCAAGTCAACGTGTTCGACCTCGATGCCGCTTCGGCCGCCGAGCTCTGCCGGCATGCGCAAGCGCAGGGCAGCCACAACGCACAAGCCGCGCAAGACCTGGAGAGCGCCATCGATGGCGCCGGGATCGTCGTGTTCGCCACCAACGCGGGGCAGCCCTATGTGACAGGGGACTCGGTGTTCGCGCCGGGGCAGATCGTTCTGAACGTCTCGCTGCGCGACATCGGTCCGGACATCATCTGGCGGTCGTTCAACATCTTCGATGACGTCGAGCACTGCATGAAGGCCAACACGTCACCGCACCTGACCGAACAGAAGTACGGCGACCGCTCCTTCGTCAACGGCACGCTCGCCGATGTCCTGAACCACCCGGAGCAGGTGGACCGCTCGCGCCCCCTGATCTTCTCGCCCTTCGGGTTGGGGGTCCTGGACATTGCGGTGGGCAAGCTGTTCGTCGAACGGTGCCTGGAAACGGGGAGGCATACCTGCATCCCGGACTTCATTCCCGATACGCGGCGCTGGGCGCCGGCCGCCGGCTGACCGGCCGTTCGCCACAGCCATCCATTCCAGGGAGGAACGACCCGATGCAAAACAAGAAATGCATGATCATCGGTTTCAACGACTTTTCGTTCGAAGAGTATTGCCAGATGCTTGACCAGCTCGCGCCGGACGCTGCGGCGAAGCGCGACCTGCGGCTGGCGTTCGTCGATTACGACGGGGAGCGGTGCCACGCCCTGGGTGTCCTGAACAAGACCCGCAGGATGCAAGGCCTGAGTGACCTGAACCTCAACAACGCCGATTTCCTGTGGCCCGTGGTGATGGTGTTGGGCTCCTACCTGGAAAAGCACGCAATCGCCTTCGATTACGTGAACCTGTTCCAGCACGAAAAGGACGTCCTGGCGCAGAAGCTCAGCACCGGCGACTTCAGCACCGTGGTCATCACCACGACCCTTTACGTGATGCCGCACCCGGTGCAGGAAATCGTGGATTTCGTGCGCGCCTGCGCGCCGCAGGTCCGGATCATCATTGGCGGCCCCTATATCAGCGGACTGTTCAAGGCCCACGAGCGCGACATGCTTGGCGACTATCTGAGCGTCCTGGGCGGTGACATCTACATCAACAGCAACGAGGGCGAGGACACGCTGCGGCAGGTGCTGGAGGCCGTGAACGCAGGCCGTCCCGTGGCGGGCCTGAGCCGCACGGCGGTGATGGAGGGCGACGGTTGGGTGTTCGGGGCGGACGAGCCCGAATACAACGAACTGAAGGAGAACTTCGTCAACTACCGGTTGTTCCAGCCCAGGGGCATCGGGCGTTTCCTGTCGACGCGCACGGCCAAGTCCTGTCCCTATTCCTGCGCCTTCTGCGGATTCCCGCAGCGGGCCGGCAAGTACCGCTACCTGTCCACCGCCGACGTGGAGCGGGAACTGGACGCGATCAAGGCCATCGGCACCGTGGACACGGTCACGTTCCTGGACGACACGTTCAACGTGCCCAAGCAACGGTTCCGCGAAATCATGCAGATGATGATCGACAACCGATACGGTTTTAAGTGGAACTCGTTCTACCGTTCAGACCAGGGCGATGAGCAGACCATTGAGCTGATGGCGCGGGCTGGGTGCGAAGGGGTGTTTCTGGGCATCGAGTCGGCCTCCGACAAGATGCTCGCCCTGATGCGCAAGACCTCGCGCAGAAAGAACTACGAGCAGGCGATCACGGCGTTCCGCGCTGCCGGCATCGCGACGCACGCTTCCTTCATCATCGGGTTTCCCGGGGAAACCCTGGAAACGGTGCAGGAGAGCCTGGACTTCATCGAGACCTTCCGACCGGACACCTTCCGTGCCCAGGTGTGGTACTGCGATCCGTTGACCCCCATCTGGAACGACCGGGAGAAGTACGGGATCACAGGGGCGGGGTTTGACTGGGCCCACGCCACGATGGACAGCGAGCAGGCGGCGTCCATCACCGAGCGGTTCTTCCTCACGGCCGAGCACTCGACCTGGCTGCCGCAGTTCGGCTTCGAGCAGTGGAGCCTGTTCTACCTGCACCGTATGGGCATGGAGAAACGCAACATCCTCGGTTACCTGGACGGGTTCAATGCGGCGGTGAAACATCAACTGTTGCACGGGGACGATGTGCCCCTGCCGGATCCGGTCACGGAGCGCTTCCGGTTCAGCGCGGCGCTGCCGGCCCAGGCGCCGCGCGTCGGCGCGGTCAGCCTTTCCAGGGCGGCCGCCGTGCGGTTCAAGCAAGCCGAGGCGCGCTTGCGGGAAACCGCGAGGCGGGTGGATTCCGACCCGGCACACGCCTTGGGCGTGCAGACCGGCAAGCAGACGCAGACGTCGGTCATGGGCGTTGCGCAAAGGGACCGCGGCGCTGATCCGGACGTCGGCGTGGCCGTGCAGTTTCTCAGGCAGGCCTCGAAGACGCTGGGCAGCGATCGTTTCCTGGTGCAGTGGATCGACGGCGAGGGTGAGCGGCTGATCGCCGTCGACGCGCTCGCCGGGTGCAGCGATGAGGCGCTCTGCGCCGATGTGTCGGCATCGTTGGCCCGGGCGTCCCGTCTCGACAGCCATGAACGGTACCTGCTATCGCGCCATTCACGGCTGCGTGCCGCTGGCATCGTTGCGCATCAGCCAGTGCTCAAGGTCTTCGCAGGCGTGCCGCACGCTGAGGCCTGCCTGGACAGCGCTCCCTACATGCACCTGGTGCTTTCGCGTTCCGGCCACGAAGGTCGCGTCGCCAGCGCGCTCACCAATTTCGTCCGGTGGACGGATGCCCGCCAGGACGCTGACCGCGCCGGCGAGGCCGAGGAGCCGCTGGTGATCCTCAAGGCGCAATAGAAGCCTGGCGCAGCGCGGTCGGGGAGGGGAGCGTGCGGTTCATCCCGGGCTCCCCTGGCTGGCGGGAGAGGCCGGTCAGCCTTGCAGGGCGGCCTTCTTGCGCGCTTCGCGTTCGAGGGCGGCGGCCTGCAACTGTTCGGCGATGCGGGTTTCGATGCGCTCCTCGATAAGCCTGACGAACAGGCCGTTGCCTTTGAGGGCCGGCGCGATTTCATACGCGTGCCCGTCGGGATCCCGTGCCCAGTAGCCGGCGTCGATCAAGGTGCGGCGCAGCTCGACGATGTCGCTGCGCAGCATGGGGGCGAAGCGTGAGCGCCACTGGTCCAGCGCGACGGTGGCCTCGCGCTCGCTGTAGCGTTTGCCGGGCGACAACGCGGCGCTGACGTAAAGCAGCAGGGCGGCCAGTTCCTGGCGGTTCAGGCGGCCCAGTGTCAGCCCGTTCTTTTTGCTCAGGTGCGTCAGGGTCGCGACGCACTGGTCGAAATCGTTGGGAAACTCCTTGTCCATGTCTTGCTCCTTGGGTCTGAGGGATCGGTGCGGTGCCGCCGACGCAGGGCAGCACGGCAGCCAGTATGGCACTGGCCATCGGCCGATGGGGCGCTCCGGTCTGCGCCATTCGGCGGCGAAAAAAAACCCTTCTGCCCGACCGATGCGCAATCGAGACAGAAGGGGGGTAACGCTTCAACGACAGGGCGAGCCTTATCGGCCCGCCGGATCCGCTAGGCCGCGCCGTCGAGGAACTGCTCGGCGTAGTGGCAAGCCACCTGGCGCGTGTCGAGCTGGCGCAGGACCGGCTCCTCGGTGCTGCAACGCTCGGTGGCGTACGGGCAGCGTTTGTGGAAGGCGCAGCCGGGCGGCGGGTTCAGCGGGTTGGGCAGCTCGCCGGCGATCTTGATCTTCGGTTTGTCCGGGTCCGGGTGGATGGCCGGGGTCGCCGAGAGCAGGGCCTGGGTGTAAGGGTGCAGGGGACGGTTGTAGATGTCCTCCTTGGGCCCCATTTCCACCGGCCGGCCCAGGTACATCACCAGTACCTGGTCGGCGACGTGGCGCACCACCGCCAGGTTGTGCGAGATGAAGACGTAGGCGGTGTTGAATTCCTGCTGCAGGTCCATGAACAGGTTCAGCACCTGGGCCTGGATCGACACGTCCAGGGCCGAGGTCGGTTCGTCCGCCACCAGTACCTTGGGTTGCAGCATCATCGCCCGGGCCAGGGCGATGCGCTGGCGCTGGCCGCCGGAGAACATGTGTGGATAGCGCTGGTAATGCTCGGGGCGCAGGCCCACCTGCTTCATCATCGCCTGGACTTTCTCGCGGCGCTCGGTGGCCGACAGCTGGGTGTTGATCAGCAGCGGCTCGGCCAGCTGGTCACCGATCTTCTGCCGTGGGTTGAGCGAGGCATAGGGGCTCTGGAACACCATCTGCACGTCGCGGCGCAGTTGCTTGCGCTGCGCCTTGGTGGCGCCCTTGACCTCATGGCCGGCGATTTGCAGCGAGCCCGAGGATGGCTCCTCGATCAGGGTCAGGGCCCGGGCCAGGGTGGATTTGCCGCACCCGGATTCGCCCACCACGGCCAGGGTCTTGCCGGCCTCCAGTTCGAAGGACACGCCATTGAGCGCGCGGACGGTGGCATGGCCCTTGAACAGGCCCCGGGACACTTCGTAGTGACGGGTCAGGTCGCGGGCGGTAAGAACGACGGCCATTACGCCACCTCCTGGTTGAGCGGGTAGAAGCAGCGCACCAGGCTGGCGGCTTGCGGATCGAGGCTGGGCCGCTGCTGGCGGCAGTTTTCCTGGACGTAGGGGCAGCGTGGCGACAGCAGGCAGCCCTGGGGCCGGTCATAGCGGCCGGGAACGATGCCCGGCAGGGTCGAGAGCCGCGAGGCCCCGAGGCTGTGCTCGGGAATCGCCGCCAGCAGGGCTTCGCTGTAGGGGTGTGCGGGGATGTCGAACAGCTCCGGCACCTTGCCCACTTCCACGGCCTGGCCGGCGTACATCACGCAGACGCGCTGGGCGGTCTCGGCCACCACGGCCAGGTCGTGGGTGATCAGCACCAGGCCCATGTTCTGCTCTTTCTGCAGGCTCAGCAGCAGGTCCATGATCTGTGCCTGGATGGTCACGTCCAGGGCGGTGGTCGGTTCATCGGCGATCAGCAGCTTGGGTTCGCCGGCGATGGCCATGGCGATCGCCACGCGCTGGCTCATGCCACCGGACAGCTGGTGCGGGTAGGCGTCCATGCGGCTGGCGGCGCCCGGGATCTCGACCTTCTCCAGCAGTTCGATGGCGCGCTTGCGGGCGGCCTTGCCGGACATCTTCAGGTGCAGGCGCAGCACTTCCTCGATCTGGAAGCCCACGGTGTAGCTGGGGTTCAGTGCGGTCATCGGGTCCTGGAAGACCATGGCCAGGTCCTTGCCGACGATCTGCCGGCGCTGGCGGGCACTGAGCTTGAGCATGTCCTTGCCGTCGAAGGTCAGGGCGTCGGCGGTGACGATGCCGGGATGCTCGATCAGGCCCATCAGGGCCATCATGGTCACCGATTTGCCGGAGCCGGACTCGCCGACGATGGCCAGTACTTCGCCCTTGTCGACCTTGAGGTCCAGGCCATCCACCACGGGAACGGCCTTGGCGTCGCCGAAACGG
Organism: Pseudomonas sp. MSSRFD41; assembly: GCF_014230245.1. Taxonomy (NCBI): domain Bacteria; kingdom Pseudomonadati; phylum Pseudomonadota; class Gammaproteobacteria; order Pseudomonadales; family Pseudomonadaceae; genus Pseudomonas; species Pseudomonas sp. MSSRFD41. The sequence goes on from NZ_JACKZK010000008.1 coordinate 70,711, forward strand.
ACATTGAGATTCTTGATTTCTAACAGTGACATGGGAATCTCCTCAGGCGGCATTCTTGAGCTTCGGATCCAGCGCATCGCGCAGGCCGTCGCCCATCAGGTTGATTGCCAGCACGCTGAGCAAAATGGTCAGGCCGGGCAGGCTCACGACCCACCAGGCGCGTTCGATGTAGTCGCGGGCCGAGGCCAGCATGGTGCCCCACTCGGGGGTAGGCGGCTGGACGCCGAGGCCGAGGAAGCCCAGGGCGGCGGCGTCGAGGATCGCCGAGGAGAAGCTCAGGGTGGCCTGGACGATCAGCGGTGCCATGCAGTTGGGCAGCACGGTGATGAACATCAGGCGCGGCAGGCCGGCACCGGCCAGGCGGGCGGCGGTCACGTAGTCGCGGTTGAGTTCGCCCATCACCGCGGCGCGGGTCAGGCGCACATAGGACGGCAGCGAGACCACGGCAATGGCGATCACGGTGTTGATCAGCCCTGGGCCGAGGATGGCGACGATGGCCACGGCCAGCAGCAGCGAAGGCAGGGCCAGCATGATGTCCATCAGGCGCATGATGCTCGGGCCCAGCAGGCGTGGGAAGAAACCGGCGAACAGGCCCAGCAGGATCCCCGGGATCAGCGACATCACCACCGACGACAGGCCGATCAGCAGCGACAGGCGCGAACCCTGGATCAGCCGCGAGAGCAGGTCGCGGCCCAGTTCGTCGGTACCCAGCAGGAACTGCATCTGCCCGCCTTCGAGCCAGGCGGGTGGGGTCAGCAGGAAGTCGCGGTATTGCTCGCTGGGGTTATGTGGCGCTACCCAGGGGGCGAAGATCGCGCAGAACACCACCAGCAGCATGAACAGCAAGCCGGCCACGGCGCCCTTGTTGCGGGAGAAGTGCTGCCAGAATTCTTTGTAGACGGACGGGTAAAGCAGGCTTTGATCGACTGCTACCGAGGAAGTTGGAGTACTCATGAGTCTTGGCCTCAGCGCTGATGACGGATGCGTGGGTTGGCAAAGCCGTAGAGGATGTCCACCACGAAGTTGACCATGATCACCAGGCAGGCGATCAACAGGATGCCGTTCTGCACCACGGGATAGTCCCGGGCGCCGATGGCTTCGATCAGCCATTTACCGATGCCGGGCCAGGAAAAGATGGTTTCGGTCAGGACCGCGCCGGCCAGCAGGGTGCCGACTTGCAGGCCGACCACGGTCAGTACCGGGATCAGCGCGTTGCGCAGGCCATGGACGAAGACCACCCGGTTGGGCGACAGGCCCTTGGCCTTGGCGGTACGGATGTAGTCCTCACGCAGCACTTCGAGCATCGAGGAGCGGGTCATCCGCGCGATCACCGCCAAGGGAATGGTGCCCAGCACGATGGCGGGCAGGACCAGGTGTTCCAGGGCATCGACGAAGGCGCCGGTGTCGCCGGCCAGCAGGGTATCGATCAGCATGAAGCCGGTCTTGGGCTCGATGTCGTAGAGCAGGTCGATACGTCCGGAAACCGGGGTCCAGCCCAGGCTCACCGAGAAGAACATGATCAGGATCAGGCCCCACCAGAAGATCGGCATCGAGTAGCCGGCGAGGGAAATTCCCATCACCCCGTGGTCGAACAGCGAGCCGCGCCTGAGGGCGGCGATCACCCCGGCCAGCAGGCCGATGACACCGGCGAACAGCAGGGCGGCCATGGCCAGTTCCAGGGTCGCGGGGAACAGCGAGGAGAACTCGCTCCAGACGCTGGTGCGGGTGCGCAGGGACTCGCCCAGATCGCCATGGGCAAGCTTGCCGATGTAGTCCAGGTACTGGGCATACAGCGGTTTGTTCAATCCAAGGCGTTCCATTGCCTGGGCATGCATCTCGGGGTCGACCCGGCGCTCGCCCATCATGACTTCCACGGGATCGCCGGGAATCATGCGGATCAGGGCGAAGGTCAACAAGGTGATGCCGAAGAATGTGGGAATCAATAACCCCACACGGCGGGCAATAAAACTAAACATCTTCTGAAGTACCTCAATCAGCCGGTTAGGCGTGTCCGCCGCTCCCGGGTCGGGAGCGGCGGGCGTTTCTTATTACTTCACCTGGGTGGTAGCGAAGTTGTTGTTGGTCAGGGGGCTCTGGTGATACCCCTCGACGTTCTTGCGCATGGCGGTGAACATTTTCGGATAGGCCATGGGAATCCAGGGTTGATCCTGCTCAAAGACCAGCAGGGCCTTTTCATAGAGCTCGGCACGCTTGGCCGGTTCAGTGTCGGCGCGGGCCTGGTCGATCAGGTCCTGGAAGGTCTTGTTGCACCAGCGGGCGTAGTTTTCGCCGTTTTTCGCCGCGTCACAACTCAGGTTCGGGGTCAGGAAGTTGTCCGGGTCACCGTTATCCCCGGCCCAGCCGGCGGACACCATGTCGTGTTCGCCGTTCTTCGCGCGCTTGAGCATTTCGCCCCATTCCATCACGCGGATATCCAGCTTGAGGCCGATCTTGGCCAGGTCGGCCTGCATCATCTGCGCGCCCAGCAGTGGGTTGGGGTTGGTCGGGCCGCCGCCGTTGCGGGTGAACAGGGTGATCACCGTGCCTTCGGGCACGCCGGCTTCCTTGAGCAGGGCGCGGGCCTTGTCCAGGTCCCGGGGTGGGTTCTTCAAGCTGCTGTTGAAGCCCAGCAGGGTCGGTGGGTACGGGCCGGTGCCGGCCAGGGCGTTGCCCGGGCCATACAGGCTGTTGAGGTAGGCTTCCTTGTCGAAGGCGATGTTGATCGCCTTGCGTACCCGCACGTCGCTCATGTACTTGCGGGTAGTGTTCATGGCGATGTAGCCGGTGGTCATGGCCGCCAGCTCATCGACCTTCAGGTTCGGGTCGGCCTTGATGCTGGGGATGTCATCGGGTTTGGGATACAGGGCGATCTGGCATTCGTTGGCCTTGAGCTTTTGCAGGCGCACGTTGTTGTCGGTGGTGATCGCCAGGATCAGTGCTTCTGCCGGCGGCTTGCCACGGAAATAGTCCGGGTTGGCCTTGAACCGTACCTGGGCGTCCTTGGCATAGCGGGTGAAGATGAACGGGCCGGTGCCGATCGGCTTGCTGTTGAGCTCCAGGGTCTTGCCTTCCTTGAGCAGCTTGTCGGCGTATTCGGCCGGGAAGATCGACGAGAAGGCCATGGCCAGGTCGGCCAGGAACGGAGCTTCGCGGCGGGTCAGCGTGAAGACCACGGTGTGGTCGTCGACTTTCTCTACGCTCTTGAGCAGTTCTTTGAAGCCCATGCTTTCGAAATAGGGGAAACCCACGCTGGACTTGTCATGCCAGGGGTGCTTCGGGTCCAGCTGGCGCTGGAAGCTCCAGAGCACGTCGTCGGCGTTCATGTCGCGGGTCGGGGTGAAGTAGTCGGTGCTGTGGAACTTGACGCCCTTGCGCAGGTGGAAGGTGTATTGTAGGCCGTCAGGGCTGATTTCCCAGGACTCGGCCAGCGCTGGCCGGATGTCCGTGGTGCCCGGCTTGAAGTCCACCAGCCGGTTGAAAATGGTTTCCGCCGCTGCGTCGGCAGTCACCGCGGTCGTGTACTGGGCCATATCGAAACCTTCCGGGCTGGCTTCGGTACAGACCACCAAGGGTTTGGCCGCGGCGCCCAGGGCGACGCTCAGCAGTGCGGCGCTCATGGCCGCTTTCATGGGTAGCATTTTCATCGAGAACCCCCTTTCGAACGATGGAGCCAGCGTAGCTTGAAGGGCGGACTCGTCATGACTCCGCCCTTCAACTGGTGGGTTATAGGATATTGAACGGTACCGTGGTGACCAGGCGGAACTCGTTGATGTTGCCGTCGGCCTGGTACTTGCTGGCGCGGTGGGTGGTGTAGGTCGCGCGGATCGCGGTGGCCTTGAGCGGGCCGCTCTGCACGGCGTAGCTGGCGCCGATGCCGTATTCGTAGTGGGTTTCGCCGTCCATGTTCCTGACGTCGTAGGCGGTACCGCGGTAGTGAGTACCGTCGATGCCCCAGCCGCGGGCCTGGTAGAGGTTGAACTTGAGGCCGGGCACGCCGTACTCGGCCATGTTCAGGCCGTAGGCGATCTGGAACGACTTCTCGTTCGGGCCGTTGAAGTCCGAGAGCAGGGAGTTGGCCAGGTAGATGCCGTTGGTTTCGTGCAGGTAGTCGAAGTACTCGTTACCGTTCACCGCCTGGTAGGAGAAGGTCAGGCTGTGGGCCTGGTGGGCCAGGCCCAGGGACAGCGAGTAGGTATCGTTGTCGATCTCGCCCATCTCTTTCTTGCCGGTATCGACGGTCTTGTAGTAGTTCAGGCCGGTGGTCAGGCCCAGCACCGAGCTGTCACCCAGTTCGTGGGTGGCACCGAAGTAGTACTGGTTCCAGAAGTCTTCCACCTTGGAGGCGTAGAGGCTGGTCTTCAGGCTCTTGAGCGGCTGGTAGTTGGCGCCGATCAGGCTGACGCGATCGGTCTCGGCCTTGTTGTTGGTGTATTCGGCGCGGAATTTCGACAGGCTCTGCTCGGTCCGTGGCGATACCCGGTCGTAGGTGCCGGCGTCGAACGACAGGTTGTTGAATTCTTCGCTATGGATGCTGGCGCCTTCGAAGCTCGAAGGCAGTGCACGGTTGCCGATGACATCGACGATCGGTGTGCTGACGTTCTGCCGGCCGACGGTCAGGGTGGTGTTGGAGACGCGGAACTTGACGTTGGCCAGGCCCAGCTTGCTCCACTGGCCCACGGCGTCGCCGTCGGAATGGGTCAGGGTACGGTTGTTCTTGCCGGCGATGTGCTTGCGGTCACGGTCCAGGGCGATGGCGTTGTAGGCGGCGACTTCGGTGCTGACCCCAACGGTGCCTTCGGTGAAGCCGGAAGTGTAGTTGAGGATGGTGCCCTGCACCCAGTTGATGCGGCGCGGCGTGGAGGTCGGCTGGCCGTTGTGGTTGTAGGAGAAGCGGTCGTTACGACGCTTCAATTCGTTGGCGTACCAGTTACGGGTGGTCCCGGACAGGCTCTGGCCTTCGATGAACCCCTTGGACTCGGCCTGGGCATTCTTGCTGTTCAGTTCAGTCGGGACGAAGTCCTGGCTGACGCTCTCTGCATAGGCCGTAGCAGTGATGCTACTGATGGCCAGGGCTAACAATGCGCTGCTGCTCAGTTTCATGGGTGATGCTCCTTTGTTTTGTTTTTTTACTTGCCGGTTTTTTTCGGCCGGCTGGTTTTTTGGAACTCATTCAAGGCATCGCAAACGTTTGCAGGGTGCTCATTCTCTGAATCCAGGCAATACGCCTGCATGAGGACGAAAAACGCCCTCAGGGTTCTAGGCTCATCGGTTATGGGGTCAGGCCGACCCCGGAAAAGGAATTGCGGCCAAAGGGGCTGACCTTGAAGCCCTCGACTTTCGCGCTCAACGGCTGGTTGATCGTCGAATGGGCTATGGGGGTGATCGGCACCTGTTGCTTGAGCAGCTGCTGGGCCTGCTTGTACAACAAGGTGCGCTGGTCGCGATCGGTGACGATCTTGGCCTGCTTGATCAGCTTGTCGTACTGCGGGTCGCACCACATCGAATAGTTGTTGCCGCCGATGGCATCGCAGCTGTACAGGGTGCCCAGCCAGTTGTCGGGGTCACCGTTGTCGCCGGTCCAGCCGATCAGGCTGACGTCGTGCTCGCCGTTCTTGGTGCGCTTGATGTACTCGCCCCATTCGTAGCTGACGATCTTCACCTTGAAGCCGATTTTCGCCCAGTCCGCCTGCAGCATCTCGGCCATCAGCTTGGCGTTGGGGTTGTAGGGGCGCTGCACGGGCATGGCCCACAGGGTGATCTGCGTGCCCTCCTTGACCCCGGCGGCCTTGAGCAGCTCGCGGGCCTTGTCCGGGTTGTAGGCGGCATCCTTGATGCTGTCGTCGTAGGACCACTGGGTCGGCGGCATGGCGTTGACCGCCAGCTGGCCGGCGCCCTGGTACACGGCATTGAGGATCGCCGGCTTGTTCACCGCCATGTCCAGCGCCTGGCGCACTTCCAGGCGGTCGAACGGCTGGTGCTGCACGTTGTAGGCGATGTAGCCGAGGTTGAACCCGGGCTTCTCGATCACTTGCAGTTTCGGATCGCTCTTCAGGGCGTCGACATCGGCCGGGCGTGGGTGCAGGGTGACCTGGCATTCGCCGGCGCGCAGCTTCTGCACCCGCACCGAGGCATCGGTGTTGATGGCGAAGATCAGGCGGTCGAGCTTGACCCGGCTCGGGTCCCAGTAGTGCGGGTTGGCGGTGTAGCGGATCTGCGAATCCTTCTGGTAGCGCTGGAAGACGAAGGGACCGGTGCCGATGGGTTTCTGGTTGATCTGGCTCGGGGTGCCGGCCTTGAGCAGTTGCTCGGCGTATTCGGCGGAAAGGATCGCGGCGAAGCTCATGGCCAGGTTCTGGATGAACGCCGCATCCACGGTATTGAGGGTGATGACCACGGTCAGCGGGTCGCTCTTCTCGACCCTGGCGATGTTCTTGTTCAGGCTCATGCCGTTGAAGTAGGGGAACTCCGTCGGGTAGGCACGGCGGAACGGGTGGTCGGCGTCGAGCATGCGGTTGAAGGTGAACAGCACGTCGTCGGCATTGAAGTCACGGGTCGGCTTGAAGTACGAGGTGCTGTGGAACTTCACGCCCTCGCGCAGGTGGAAGGTGTAGCTCAGGCCATCCTCGGAGATGTCCCAGCGGGTGGCGAGGGCGGGCAAGACGTTGGTCGCGCCTCTCTCGAACTCCACCAGGCGGTTGTACAACGGCTCGGCGGCATCGTTGTCGGTGGCCGTGGTGTATTGCGCGGTGTCGAAACCGGCCGGGCTGCCTTCGGAGCAGAACACCAGGCTGCGGTCGGCGGCCTGGCCCAACGAACTGGCGACCAACAGGCCGCTGCCCAGCAACGCCGGGATGATCAAGGAGTGACGCATGACGATCCATCTCCATTTTTTGTTGTGATGATCAAGGGACCATGGCTCCTTCCTGGAGCCTGTACAGGTCATTGATGCCAAACCATGGTTGCCCAAATGCCCACCGTCGCCCTGGCAAGCCGAGGGCCTGGGCCGTATCCGGCTGTCTTTTCGGGTACGGCCCCGGGATCGTGCGGCTGCGAGGTGGCGCAGTTGCGTCGAGGCCGGGGGACTCAGTCGGGGGCAGGGCGACGGTGGCGTCAGGACGCCACCGTCGTCGCAAGCTACTTGCTGATGCTCACGCCGTAGAAGGCGTTCAAGCCGAACGGGCTGATCTTGAAGTCCTGCACGTTGGCGCGCATGGGTTGGAACACCGTCGAGTGCGCGATAGGTGTCATCGGGACTGCATCTTTGAGGATGTGCTGCGCCTGCTTGTACAGCTCGGTGCGTTTAGCGACATCCGAGGTGGCCTTGGCTTGCTTGATCAAAGCGTCGTAAGGCTTGTCACACCATTTCGAGAAGTTGTTGCCGTTCATGGCGTCGCAGCCGAACAGGGTGCCCAGCCAGTTGTCGGGGTCACCGTTGTCGCCGCTCCAGCCGATGATCATCGCCTGGTTCTCGCCACCCTTGGAACGCTTGATGTACTCGCCCCACTCATAGCTGACGATGTTCACCTTCAGGCCGATCTTCGCCCAGTCGGACTGCAGCATTTCCGCCATCAGCTTGGCGTTGGGGTTGTAGGGACGCTGTACCGGCATGGCCCACAGGGTGATCTGGGTGCCTTCCTTGACGCCGGCTTCCTTGAGCAGTTGGCGGGCTTTTTCGGGATCGTACTTGGCGTCCTTGATGGTGGTGTCGTAGGACCATTGGGTCGGTGGCATGGCATTGACCGCCAGCTGGCCGGCGCCCTGGTACACCGACTCGATGATCTGCGGCTTGTTCACCGCCATGTCCAGGGCCTGGCGTACCTTGAGGTCGGCCAGCGGGTTGGCGTCGGTGCGGCCCTTGAGGACCGGCATCACGTTGTAGGCGACATAACCCAGGTTGAAGCCGGCCTGTTCAGGCATCTTCAGGTCCTTGTCCTCCTTGATGGCCTTGAGGTCGGCCGGACGCGGGAAGAGGGTGACCTGGCATTCGTTCTTCTTCAGCTTCTGGATACGCACCGATGGGTCGGTGGTGATGGCGAAGATCAGGTTGTCGATCTTCACGTCTTCGGGTTTCCAGTAGTCCTTGTTGCCGGTGTAGCGGATGTTCGAGTCTTTCTGGTAGCTCTTGAACACGAACGGGCCGGTGCCGATCGGCTTCTGGTTGATGTCGCTGGTCTTGCCTTCCTTGAGCAGCTTGTCGGCGTATTCGGCGGACTGGACGGAGGCGAAGCTCATGGCCAGGTTCTGGATGAACGCGGCGTCGACGGTCTTCAGCGAGAAACGCACGGTCTTGTCGTCGAGCTTCTCGATCTTGGTGATGTTGGTGTCCATCCCCATGTCGGTGAAATACGGGAACTCGGTGGGGTATGCCTTACGGAACGGCATGTCCTTGTCGATCATCCGGGTGAAGGTAAACACCACGTCGTCGGCATTGAAGTTGCGGGTCGGGGTGAAGTACGGCGTGGTATGGAACTTGACGCCTTCGCGCAGGTGGAAGGTGTAGGTCAGGCCGTCTTCGGAGATGTCCCAGCTGGTGGCCAGGCCCGGGATCACCGCGGTGCCGCCACGTTCGAACTGGCTGAGACGGTTGAACAGGGTCTCGGCCGAGGCGTCGAAGTCGGTTCCGGTGGTGTACTGGCCCGGGTCGAAACCGGCAGGGCTGCCCTCGGAGCAGAACACCAGATTAGTCGCCGCCTGGGCGATGGGGGCGCTGGCCAGCAGACCGGCGCTGACTAAAAACGGAATGACTGCTTGTTTGAACATGGTGGCCTCAGGATTTGTTGTCGTTGTTGGTGTTGAGGGCGACCTTGTGAGTCGACCCGCCGATACTTATGCAGGCCCCATACCCAATGCAAGATGCGGGGCCGACACGGGTATCAAAGAGTGGAACGAACGTACAGTAATGACGCATTTGTATAAATCTTGACGCATTTGATCGTTTGCGCCGGTTCTTTATGGTGCATTTTCCGCCTTTTGGGTGGGCATGCATGGACGGTCGTGCCCCGTAATGGTGCGCGCCCCGGGCGGACGGCGAGCGGCTTGCGTAGCGGATTTTCCGGCGCACGGGCGGCCCCGCAGGGGAGCTGCAACGCCTTGGCGGCCGGAAGGGAAGAAGAGGGGAAATGGTTGCCAACGGCGTGGGGCAGCGGGGAGCCGAGGCTCAGACCGGCGGCCTGCCAAACCTGGAATGGTTGGAACTTACACATGCAAACCTCATTTTTTCTTTTTCTAGGGCTTACCTGAGGGTGGCCTTGTGGGCCGTGGCAACTCGCCTTGCCATGGGAAATGGATGAACCCATGGACCCTATGCGGCGCTGACGAGTGCCTGTCATGTGCTTGCATGGCCACTCGCCGATGCCGAAATTAAGTCATGCTGAAATTGCGGTCAACGAAAATTAAGCATGGCTAACTTTTCTCCTGCGCAAAGCCTCGTCCTTGAGGTTCGGCAGGCTTGGCGGGGATGGATTTCAGGAGGCAGGATGGTCGTCGAACAGGCCCATGGTGGTGACGGTCAGGACCTCTGCCGGTCCATCGCCGACATTGGCCAGGAAGTGGGCCTTGGTCGCGTCGAAGTGCACCGAGTCGCCGGGGCCGAGGGGGTATTGCCGGCCTTCGATGGTGTACACGATCTGTCCAGAGAGAACGTAGGAAAACTCCGACCCATCATGGGAGATGAGTTCTGATTGATATCCCACTGATATGTTCATCTTGACCGCGTTGATCATGTTCCCGGGAAAGGAACTGGACAGGCGCTCATAGGCCAGCGGCTGGCCCTCGATGGTATAGCGCACCCGCTCACCGTCGTGGGAATCGGGCTGGGCCTGGATGGGCTGGTCGAACAGGGCGTTCAGCGGGACGTTCAGGGACTTGGCGATGTTGACCAGGGATGAGATGGACACCCCGGTGAGATTGCGTTCTGCCTGGGAGAGAAAGCTGGCAGTCAGACCGGACTCGCTGGCAATCTGGCGCAGGGTTTTCTTGGCGGCGCGGCGATAGCGGCGCAGGCGTTCGCCGATGCGATCTGCGGTCATTGAAGAGACTCTTATTGGAAAGCTGCAGTTTACCCGGTGTGTATCCGGTGGACGTCAATAACGTATGACAGATTCATGACGGGGACGTCACTGTAACATCACCTCGCCGGTTGGATTCATACACAACAGGGGGAGTTTTCCTAATTCGCCTGACGACAGGCAGAAACACAAAACGGCGGCCTCGTTTGCACGGGGTCGCCGTTTTGCGTGGAGGGTATAGGGCTTATTGCATCAGCACTTCGATGGCGCCGTCGGCGGTCATGTTGACCTTGCTGGTACCCGCCTCGACTTCCGGGGTGACGGGGGCGGAGGCGAAGTCCGCGCTGGCGGCCTTCATCATCGGGGCGCGCAGGTAGGGCTGTGGATAGCCATCGGCGTTGAGGTTCAGGCTGACGATCTTGTAGCCCTTGCCACCCAGTGCCTCGGTCGCCAGCTGGGCCCGGGCCTTGAATGCCTGGACCGCGTCCTTGAGCAGGGCATCCTCGCTGGCCTTGCGGGTTGCGGGAGCGATGGCGAAGTCCATGCCGTCCATCTTCAGGTTGGCCAGCAACTCGCCGGTCAGCTTGGACAGGGCGGCGAAGTCGGCGCTTTCCAGGCGCAGTTCCGCGCGCTCGCGCCAGCCGGTGATCTTCTGGCCCTTGCTGTCGTAGATCGGATAGCTGTTGCGGCTGCCCTGGCTCAGGGTGATGCCCTTGACCTGCCGCGCCTGCTCCAGGGCCTTGTTCATGGTGGTGCTGACGTCTGCCGCCAGCTTGGCCGGATCGGAGTTTTGCGCCTCGTTGTAGAGGGTCACGATCATCAAGTCCCGGGCCACTTCCTGGCTGGCTTCGGCACGCAGGGAAACCTGGTTGTAGTGCAATTCATCGGCGGCCAGGGCAGGCAGGCTGGTGAGGGTGCCGGCGCCAAGGGCCAGAAGGGCGACGCTGCGGGTGAAGTGCTGCATGGGATCTCCTTGAGTGCGGTCTGCAAGCCAAAGGTTCGCGCCTGCGTGAGCGATAAGACTCTAGCTTTTATTCCCAGTTGCACCCATTACAACTTTGATACATCTTGGCGTCCCTTATTCCGGGACTTGTGCTTGTAGCTCAAAGCTTGCCGCTGCTTTTCCTGTGGCGCTTTGCCGCAGTTTTGCCTGTGCCGGGGGCTGCTTGGTTATACTCCCGCCGATTGCCCTGGAGCGCTCATCAGGAGAGCTCATGCTCGCCCCCGTAAAATTGCTGTCCGCAACCCGCCAGAACCTCTGGCGCCTGACCTTCATCCGCACCCTGGTTCTGGCCGCTCAGGCCGGTTCGGTGGGGCTTGCCTACTGGCTGGACCTGCTGCCGCTGCCCTGGTTGCAACTGGGCATCACCCTGGTGTTCTCCATGGTGCTGTGCGCCTTCACCGCTATCCGCTTGCGCACTTCATGGCCGGTGACGGAGCTGGAATATGCCCTGCAACTGGCCTGCGACCTATTTATCCACAGCGTGCTGCTGTATTTCTCCGGCGGTTCCACCAACCCCTTCGTCTCCTATTACCTGGTGCCCCTGACCATCGCCGCGGTGACCCTGCCCTGGCGCTATTCGGTGGTGCTTTCCGGAATCGCCCTGGCGCTCTATACCCTGCTGCTGGCGTGGTTCTATCCCTTGCAGACCCTGCCCATCGCCCGCGAGAACCTGCAGGTCTACGGCATGTGGCTGAGCTTTGCCCTGGCTGCGGCGGTGATTACCTTCTTTGCCACACGGATGGCCGAGGAGCTGCGGCGCCAGGAAGAACTGCGGGCGATCCGCCGCGAGGAAGGGCTGCGCGACCAGCAGCTGCTGGCCGTGGCTACCCAGGCCGCCGGGGCCGCCCATGAGCTGGGCACGCCGCTGGCGACCATGAGCGTGCTGCTCAAGGAAATGCGCCAGGACCATCCCGATCCGTTGCTGCAGGATGACCTGTCCGTGCTTCAGGACCAGGTCAAGCTGTGCAAGGAAACCTTGCAGCAATTGGTGCGCGCCGCCGAAGCCAATCGGCGGATGGCGGTAGAGATGCAAGATGTCACCCAGTGGCTTGACGAAGCCCTGAACCGCTGGCACCTGATGCGTCCGGAAGCCAGCTATCGTTTCCACCTGCTGGGCCAGGGCCCGGCGCCACGCCTGGCGCCGCCACCGGACCTGACCCAGGCCCTGCTCAATTTGCTCAACAATGCCGCCGACGCCTGCCCAGAAGGCCTGGAGGTGCGCCTGGACTGGAATGCGGAGGACCTGACCATCAGTATCCGCGACCACGGCGCCGGAGTACCCTTGGCCATCGCCGAGCAGATTGGCAAACCGTTTTTTACCACCAAGGGCAAAGGTTTCGGCCTGGGCCTGTTCTTGAGCAAGGCCAGCGTGACCCGCGCTGGTGGCTCAGTAAAACTCTACAGCCATGAGGAAGGCGGTACGCTCACCGAGCTGCGCCTGCCCCGTGCCGCCCGAGGAGACGACCATGAGTGAAGAGAACCAAGTCGAAGGCGAGGAACTGCCGCACCTGTTGCTGGTGGATGATGACGCTACCTTTACCCGCGTGATGGCGCGGGCCATGAGTCGCCGGGGCTTTCGCGTCAGCACCGCGGGTTCCGCCGAGGAGGGGTTGGCGCTGGCCCAGCAGGACCTGCCGGACTACGCCGCGCTGGACCTGAAGATGGACGGCGATTCCGGGCTGGTGCTGCTGCCCAAGCTGCTGGAGCTGGACCCGGAGATGCGCGTGCTGATCCTCACCGGCTACTCGAGCATCGCCACCGCGGTGGAGGCGATCAAGCGCGGTGCCTGCAACTACCTGTGCAAGCCGGCGGACGCCGACGATGTACTGGCCGCGCTGCTGTCCGAGCATGCCGACCTCGACACCCTGGTACCGGAAAACCCGATGTCGGTGGACCGCCTGCAATGGGAGCATATCCAGCGGGTGCTGACCGAGCACGAAGGCAACATCTCCGCCACTGCCCGGGCCCTGGGCATGCATCGCCGTACCTTGCAGCGCAAGCTGCAGAAGCGCCCCGTCCGCCGCTGATCCGCGCCGGGTGCCCATGTCCCCCGGGGCAGGTGAAAAAGCGAGCCGATCGACTATGATCGGCTCGACGCTTTCCCCCTCTCAATCGAGCTCCAATGATGAATCAGAACGCTGAATACTCCGCGGTCAACGATGCCGTGCGCGGGCAATTCTTCCGTCGGGTGTGGGCCATGACCGTGCCCTACTGGCGCAGCGAGGAAAAGGGCAAGGCCTGGCTGCTGTTGATCGCGGTGATCGGCCTGTCGCTGTTCAGCGTGGCCATCTCGGTATGGATCAACAGCTGGTACAAGGACTTCTACAACGCCTTGCAGAAGAAGGACGAAGCGGCATTCTGGCACCTGATCCTGTATTTCTGCGGTATTGCCGCGGTGGCGATCCTGGGCGCGGTGTACCGCCTGTACCTGACCCAGATGCTGACTATCCGCTGGCGGGCCTGGCTCACCGAGAAGCATTTCGCCCGCTGGCTGGACAACAAGAACTACTACCAGCTGGAGCAGGGCGGTTACACCGACAACCCTGACCAGCGGATTTCCGAGGACCTCAACAGCTTCACCACCAACACCCTGGCGCTGGGCCTGGGGCTGATCCGCAACCTGGTCAGCCTGGTGTCCTTTTCCATCATCCTCTGGGGCGTGTCCGGCAGCATCGAGGTGCTGGGCTATACCATTCCCGGCTACATGTTCTGGTGCGCCCTGGTGTATGCCCTGGTCGGCAGCTGGCTGACCCACCTGATCGGGCGCCGGTTGATCGGCCTGAACAACCAGCAGCAACGTTTCGAGGCCGACCTGCGTTTCTCCATGGTGCGGGTCCGGGAAAACGCCGAGAGTATTGCCCTGTATGACGGCGAGAAGAACGAGAACCAGCGCCTGAGCAGTCGTTTCGGCAAGGTCTGGCACAACTTCTGGGACATCATGAAAGTGTCCAAGCGCCTGACCTTCTTCACGGCCGGTTATGGCCAGATCGCGATCATCTTCCCGTTCATCGTCGCCGCTCCGCGTTACTTCGCCGGCAAGATCGAGCTGGGTGAGCTGATGCAGATCAACTCGGCCTTCGGCAACGTCCAGGAGAACTTCAGCTGGTTCATCACGGCCTATTCCGACCTCGCCGCCTGGCGCGCCACCTGCGACCGTCTGCTGAGTTTCCGCCAGGCCATGAGCGACAACGAGGAACGCCCCCCGGCCATCGACGTGCAAACCGAGGGCGAGCAGCTGCAAGTGCATGACTTGGGCTTGGACCTGGCCGATGGCCGGCACCTGCTGGCCGGTGCGCAGATGACCGTGAATCCGGGCGAGCGGCTGATGCTCAGCGGTCGTTCCGGCAGTGGCAAGAGCACCCTGCTGCGGGCCATGGGGCGCTTGTGGCCGGCGGGCCACGGCCATATCCGCTTGCCGGACCAGCGTGCGCTGTTCCTGCCGCAAAAACCCTACCTACCCATTGGCAGCCTGCGTGAGGCCCTGAGTTACCCACAAGCGGGCGACAGCTATGCCCAGGAACGCTACGAGCAAGTGCTGGACACTTGCCGCTTGGCGCATCTGGTACCGCGCCTGGATGAACGCAATCACTGGCAGCGCATGCTTTCTCCGGGTGAACAGCAGCGCCTGGCCTTTGCCCGGGCGCTGCTGTATGCGCCGCAGTGGCTGTACATGGACGAGGCCACCTCGGCCATGGATGAAGAAGACGAGGCGGCGTTGTACCAGGCGTTGATCGACCAACTGCCGGGATTGAGCATCGTCAGTGTCGGCCACCGCAGCAGCCTCAAGCGTTTCCATCCGCGGCATGTTCGCATCGACCAGGGCCAATTGGTGGAGCAGACCCTGAGCGCCTGATCACCGCCCGGATGTACGAAGGCCCGCCCGGCAGCTGCTGCCGTGCGGGCCTTTTTTCGCGGGCGTCAGCCGTTCTTGAGGATCGTGCGGTCGACCCGCACCGCCAGCTGGCCGCTGCCCGGCTTGGCGTTGAAGGCCACGTTGCCGCGTTCGTCGACGCTGGCCCGGGCGATGGGCGCGCCGTTGAGCAGCAGCTCCAGCGGAGCGCCCTTGAGGGATTGGCCAGAGGCCAGTTGCAGGTTCAGATTGATAGCCATGGTGATGTCCTTGTCAGGCGTTGCGGTCGATGAAGCGGGTGGCGTTCTTGTCGATGGAGCCGATCAGCTCCGGTGATCCGCCACGGAACTGGCGGAACACATTGCGCCCGCTGGCGCCGCTGTTGCTGGTGCCGGCCGGGATCGCCAGGGTCGGCTGGAAGCTGTCGCCGAGCTCGACATAGGCCGACCAGGGGCCGATGTACGACTCGTTCAAGCCATTGGTTTCGCTGACGGCGTAGCGCACCGCGTGGCCCGGCAGCCAGTTCGGCTCGCTGGGGGTGTGGCTCTGCCAGCCATCGGCGACGATCGAAGGCACCGCACCGGGGGTTTCCAGGTAGCCCGCCGGTTTGTTGGGGCTGTAGTTCTTGAGCAGCAGGTAGGTGCTCCAGCCCCACCAGTTGTCGATGGTCTTGCTGTCGTTGAGGTTGTTGACGTCGCTGCGACGCAGCACCTGGTCGCCCTTGGTGACGAACAGTGGCGAGAAGTTGCCGCTCTTGGCGGCGTTCAGGTCCGGCACCACTTTCAGCGCCGCATAGCTGGCCGGGGCCGGCAGGCTGCCGCTGAGGTAGCTGGCGAAGATCTCGTCGGCCGAGCGCTGGACCGCCAGTTTCACCAGCTGGCGATTGCGGTGGTCGACACTGTCGAAATAGCGTTTGTCGCCGTAAGAGTGCCAGCGGTCGCCCTGGGCGTTGCTGACATTGAGGCCGAACTTGCTGTCCTCGTCATGCATGAAACGGGTGATCAGCGAACCCAGGTCGCTGGGAGTGACCACCGCCGCCACCTGCTTGCGCGGCACCCGTACGTGGCCGGCGGAGAACAGGTCGGTCAGGAAGTGGTCGGCGAAGGCGCTCATCGCATAGGCCAGTTCCAGTTGCTTGTCATCCGCGGCCTTGCCTGCCTGCACCGCTTGCTGCAGGGCGGCGGTATGGCCGGCGGTGTAGGCCGCCAGGGCCCATTCGCCGAAATGGTCGGCGTTGTTGGCGGCCAGCTTCAGGTAGCGGCCGAGGGGGAACAGGGCGGAAACGGCGCTGCCGCCGCCGGTGATCTTGTTCCATTCCTCGGACAGGCTGTCGCCAAGGGCGTCATAGGCCTCGTGGGGTTGCTTGCCGTCACGGATGGCCTGGTTGGCGGCGACGATTTCCTTCTGCATCACGGCCAGGATCTGCCGGGCCTCGTCCTTGGCAGCGGGGAGCACGGCCAGGGAATTGAACGCGGCGATGAAGCGTTGCACTCGTTCGGCCGGGGTCGCGCCATCGCAGATCGGTTGGTCGGGAATACCGTAGAAGTCACCGCCCAGGGCGACGACCTGACCGTAGGTCAGGGCCAGGCCGTTGGGCAGGTGCAGCTCGACCTGCCAGGCAGGGATGGCGGGGGCGTCCTTGGCGAAACGCAGCAGGGTGCTGTCGCCGATGGCGGTGTGCTCGCCGCCTTCGAAACGCAGCGATGGCTTGCCCGGCGCTACGGGCTGTGGTGCACGCGGCAGGTGTTCCGGGCGGTGGTACTTGATGGTGTGGTGGCCGTCGGCGACCAGTACCAGGTTGTCGCCATCGCCGTTGAGGGCGATGCCTTGTTCGGTGAACAGGCGGTCCAGGTCGGCGATGATCTTGCCGGCGTGTTGCGGTTGCTGCTTCTGTGCAGAGACTCCTGACATTTCTAGCTCCTTGATATGTCATGGGTTATTTGAATTTAACTGTATATATGTACAGTTAAATTCGAGAATAAACGAAAATCATTTCCCGTCAAGATGGCAATCATCCGGGGCACGACGTTTTTTCGCCCCGCCTGGAGTGGAGGCCAGGCCTCTGGCCCAAGGGCTGGCGGCTCGAGCCTCGGGCGGTCGCGGGACGATTGGATTATCATTGGCCGCCTGACGACAGGCTCAAGGTCCACCCGCCCATGCTGGCCATCTTTTTCGAAACGCTGACGATCACCGCGCCCGTCTTTGCCATGCTGTTGCTGGGCCTGTTGCTCAAGCGGGTGGGCTGGATCAACGACAACTTCATCCATACCGCCTCGGCCCTGGTGTTCAACGTCACCATGCCGGCGTTGCTGTTCCTGGGGATCGTCCACGCCGACCTGCGTTCGTCGCTCAAGCCCGGGGTGCTGGTGTATTTTTCCCTGGCCACCCTGGCGTGCTTCGCCCTGGCTTGGCTCTGGGCGATCTGGCGTTGTCCGCGGGAGGATCGCGGCATCTATACCCAGGGAGCGTTTCGCGGTAACAACGCGATCATCGGCCTGGCCCTGGCGGCCAGCATGTATGGCAGCTATGGCATTTCCCTGGGAGCGGTGCTGGCGGCGCTGGTGATCCTTTTCTACAACACCCTGTCGACCATCGTCCTGGCGGTCTACAGCCCGGTGATCAAGTCCGACCCCTGGAGCATCTTCAAGAACGTGATCAGCAACCCGCTGATCGTCAGCGTGCTGGTGGCTGGGCCGTTCGCCTATTGGCAGATCGGCCTGCCTGGCTGGCTCGAGACTTCGGGGCAGTACCTGGCGCAGATGACCCTGCCGCTGGCGCTGATCTGCATCGGCGGCACCCTGTCCATGGCGGCCTTGCGCAACAGTGGGCGGATGGCCATCAGTTCCAGCCTGATGAAGATGATCAGCCTGCCGGCGCTGGCGACTCTCGGGGCCTGGCTGTGCGGCTTTCGTGGCGCCGAACTGGGAATCCTGTTCCTGTACTTCGGCAGCCCCACCGCGGCGGCAAGCTTCGTCATGGCCCGGGCGGCCAACGGCAATCATGAACTGGCGGCGGCGATCATCGTCATCACCACGGTGATGGCGGCAGTGACCACCAATATCGGGATCTTCCTGCTGCAGTGGGGCGGCTGGATCTAGGGAGGTTCGCCGGCGCGCAGGGGCGACCGGCGACGAGAGATCACTGGTCCTGCTGGTAGGCGTCTATCACTTCCTGGGCGGCGCGAAAGGCATCGATGGCCGCCGGCACTCCGGCATACACCGCGCAGTGCAGCAGCGCTTCGCGAATCTCTTCGACAGTGCAGCCGTTGTTCAGCGCGCCGCGTACATGGCCCTTGAGTTCCTGCGGGCACTTGAGGGCGGTCAGGGCCGCGAGGGTGATCAGGCTGCGGGTCTTGAGCGGCAGGCCTTCGCGGTTCCAGACCCCGCCCCAGGCGTGTTCGTTGACGAAATCCTGCAAGGGCTGGCTGAACTCGGTGGCGTTGCCCAGGGCGCGGTCGACGAAGGCATCGCCCATCACCTGGCGACGCATTTGCAGACCGCTTTTATGGTTTTCGCTCATGGCGTTTCCCTCTTGTGTTGACGGCGCCAGGCCCGTAGCGAACTGAACAGCAGGAACGCCACCAGCGCGGGCAGGATGAAAAACAGCATCAGGCGCTCCAGCTTGCCCGCCAGGGGCATGCCGGTCGTGAAGGACATCAGGTGCAGCCCGTAGGCCAGGTACAGGCCGAGCAGCAGCAAGCCTTCGGCGCGGGTTACGCGGTAGCCGGAATAGAACACCGGCAGGCACAGGGCCGCGACGCCGAGCAGCACCGGCAGGTCGAAATCCAGGGCATTGGGCGAGACCGACAGCGGCGTGGGCGCCACCAGGGCGGTGAACCCCAGGACCCCCAGCAGGTTGAACAGATTGCTGCCGATCACGTTGCCCACGGCGATATCGCGCTGGCCACGCAGGGCGGCCAGCAGCGAGGTGGCCAGCTGGGGCAGCGAGGCGCTGACGGCGATCACCGTCAGGCCCATGACCCGCTCCGACAGGCCCAGGTCGTCGGCCACGGTGATCGCGGCGCCCAGCAGCAAGTGCCCGGCGAATACCAGCAGGCCCAGGCCCAGGAGGATCAGCAGCAGGCTGCTGAACCAGGGCGCCGGGTGCTTGCGCGCGGGTGGCGCTGGAGGGGGCAGGCGCTTGGCGTGGCGCGACTGGCGCGACAACAGGGCCAGGTACAGCACCAGCGCCGCCAGCAGGAGCGCACCGTCGAGTGGGCCCAGGTGCTCGTTGGAGGCCAGGGCGAACACCAGCAGGCTGGCGCCGATCATCAAGGGGATGTCCAGGCGCACCAGTTGCCGGGAAACCCGCAGCGGAATGATCAGCGCCGAGAGGCCCAGGGTCACCAGGATGTTGAAGATGCTGCTGCCGATCACGCTACCCACGGCGATATCGGTGCTGCCGCCCAAGGTCGCTTGCAGGCTGATGGCCAGTTGCGGGGCGCTGCTGCCGAAGGCGACGATGGTCAGGCCGATGATCAGCGGCCGCACATGCAGGCGGACTACCAGGCGCACGGCCGCGCGGACCAGCAGCTCGGCACCGGCGACCAGCATCAGCAGGCCGCTGATGAGCTGGATCAGGCTGAGCAGGGGCAGTTCGGCGAAGGCGGTAATGGTGAACTCCGGGTATCAGTCGCTGAGGGCTTGGACACGTACTGTCGCGGTTCCGCTGCGCAGCATGTCCAACTGCTGGGCGGCACTGCGGGATAGGTCGATCAGGCGGCCGCGGGTGTGCGGGCCCCGATCGGTGATGCGGACCACGACGCGCTTGTCGTTGGCCAGGTTGGTGACTTGCACCCGGGTGCCGAAGGGCAGCTGGCGATGGGCGGCGGTGAGGCCGTTCTGGTCGAAGGCTTCGCCGCTGGCGGTGCGCTTGCCGTGATGCCGGGCGCCATAGTAGGAGGCGGTTCCGGTCTCGTCATAACCCCGGGGATCGACCAGTTGGCTACTGGCGCAGCCGCCGAGCAATGCCAGCAGGGCACAGGCGCCGAGCAAGGCCTGCAGGCGCATGGGAAAAGGGTGGGCGGGCATCGATGGGGAAGGAGGGCTTGCCAGCGAGAATGGCGGTACGCGGACCGCGTTTCGACTGGCAAGCCACGGCTTCATGTCCCGGTCAGCCTTCGAGCTTGCTTTTCAGCAACTCGTTGACCTGTTGCGGGTTGGCCTTGCCCTTGGAGGCCTTCATCGCCTGGCCGACGAAGAAGCCGAACATCTTGCCGCGCTTGGCTTCGTCCGCGGCGCGATATTGTTCGACCTGCTCGGCGTTGGCCGCGAGCATTTCGTCCAGTACCGCCGAGATCGCGCCGGTGTCGGTGACCTGCTTGAGGCCACGCTTGTCGATGATCTCGTCGGCGTTGCCTTCGCCGTTGGCCATGGCTTCGAACACGGTCTTGGCGATCTTGCCGGAGATGGTGTTGTCCTTGATGCGCAGGAGCATGCCGCCCAGTTGCTCGGCCGATACCGGGGCTTGGTCGATCTCCAGGCCCTGCTTGTTCAGCAGGCTGCCCAGCTCGACCATGACCCAGTTGGCCGCCAGCTTGGCGTCGCCGGCGATGTTGGCGACCTTCTCGAAGTAGTCCGCCTGCTCGCGGCTGGAGGCCAGCACGCTGGCATCGTAGACCGACAGGCCGAACTGCTCCTGGAAGCGCTCGCGTTTCTGCGGTGGCAGCTCCGGCAGGGTGGCGCGCACCTGGGCGAGGAAGGCGTCCTCGATGACCACGGGCAGCAGGTCCGGATCGGGGAAGTAACGATAGTCGTTGGCTTCTTCCTTGCTGCGCATCGGACGGGTCTCGTCCTTGTTCGGGTCGTACAGGCGAGTCTGCTGGATCACCTTGCCGCCGTCCTCGATCAGGTCGATCTGGCGCTGGACCTCGGAGTTGATCGCCTTCTCGATGAAGCGGAACGAGTTGACGTTCTTGATCTCGCAGCGGGTGCCGAACTCGGCCTGGCCCTTGGGCCGGATCGAGACGTTGCAGTCGCAGCGCAGGGAGCCTTCGGCCATGTTGCCGTCGCAGATCCCCAGGTAGCGCACCAGGGCATGGATCGACTTGACGTAGGCCACGGCTTCCTTGGCGCTGCGCAGGTCAGGCTCGGAAACGATTTCCAGCAGCGGCGTGCCGGCCCGGTTCAGGTCGATGCCGGAGGCGCCGTTGAACTCTTCGTGCAGGCTCTTGCCGGCATCTTCCTCCAGGTGCGCCCGGGTGATGCCGATGCGCTTGACGGTGCCGTCTTCCAGGGGGATGTCCAGGTGGCCCTTGCCGACGATCGGCAGGTCCATCTGGCTGATCTGGTAGCCCTTGGGCAGGTCCGGGTAGAAGTAGTTCTTGCGGGCGAACACGTTGTGCTGGCCGATCTCGGCGTTCACCGCCAGGCCGAACATCACCGCCATGCGCACCGCTTCCTGGTTCAGCACCGGCAGCACCCCGGGCATGCCCAGGTCCACCAGGCTGGCCTGGGTGTTGGGCTCGGCACCGAAGGCGGTGGAGCTACCGGAGAAAATCTTCGATTGAGTGGTGAGCTGGGTATGGATCTCCAGCCCGATCACGACTTCCCATTGCATGTGTGTCTCCTCAGAAGCCGGTTGGGGTGCGGGTGTGCCAGTCGGTGTTCAACTGGTACTGGTGCGCAACGTTGAGCAAGCGGCCTTCCTGGAAATACGGGGCTAGCAGTTGCACGCCCACCGGCAGGCCATCGACGAAACCTGCCGGCATGGACAGGCCCGGCAGACCGGCGAGGTTGGCGGTGATGGTGTAGACGTCTTCCAGGTACGCAGCGACCGGGTCGCTGTTCTTGGCGCCGAGTTTCCAGGCCGGGTTCGGCGTGGTCGGGCCGAGGATGACGTCGACTTCCTCGAAGGCGTTCATGAAGTCGTTCTTCACCAGGCGCCGGATCTTTTGCGCCTTGAGGTAGTAGGCGTCGTAGTAGCCGGCGGACAGCGCGTAGGCACCGACCATGATCCGGCGCTGCACTTCGCTGCCGAAGCCTTCGCCACGGGAGCGGGTGTACAGGTCTTCCAGGTCCCTGGGGTTCTCGCAGCGGTAGCCGAAGCGCACGCCGTCGAAACGCGACAGGTTGGAGGAGGCTTCCGCCGGGGCGATCACGTAGTACGCCGGGATCGCGTGCTGCATGTTCGGCAGGCTGATTTGCTTGATCACCGCGCCGAGCTTTTCCAGCTCCTTGATGCTGGCGTGGATCAGGTCGGCGATGCGCGGGTCGAGGCCGGCGCTGAAGTATTCCTTCGGCACGCCGATGCGCAGGCCCTGCAGCGAGCCGTTGAGGCTGGCGCTGTAGTCGGGCACGGGTTCATCGATGCTGGTGGAGTCGTTCGGGTCGAAGCCGGCCATGCCTTGCAGCAGGAGCGCGCAGTCTTCGGCGGTGCGTGCCAGCGGGCCGCCCTGGTCGAGGCTGGACGCGTAGGCGATCATGCCCCAGCGGGACACGCGGCCATAGGTCGGCTTCAGGCCGGTGAGGTTGGTGAACGCAGCCGGCTGGCGGATCGAGCCGCCGGTGTCGGTGGCGGTGGCGGCCGGCAGCAGGCGCGCGGCCACGGCGGCGGCGGAACCACCGGACGAGCCGCCCGGTACGTGTTCCAGGTTCCACGGGTTCTTCACCGCGCCATACCAGCTCGACTCGTTGGCCGAGCCCATGGCGAATTCGTCCATGTTGGTCTTGCCCAGGGTCACGGTGCCGGCGGCGGCCAGCTTGGAGACCACGGTAGCGTCGTAGGGTGCCTTGAAATTGTCGAGCATCTTCGAGCCACAGCTGGTGCGGATGCCCAGGGTGCAGAACAGGTCCTTGTGGGCGATCGGCGCGCCCAGCAGGGCGCCGCTCTCGCCGCTTGCGCGACGGGCATCGGCGGCCTTGGCCTGGGCCAGCGCGAGGTCTTCGGTGAGGCTGATGAAGCTGTTGATCTGCGGGTCGAGCTGGGCGATGCGCGCCAGCAGGGTGCGGGTCAGTTCTTCGGAGGAGAATTTCTTGTCGGCGAGTCCGCGGGCGATCTCGGCCAGGGTCATGTGGTGCATTGCAGGCTCTTTCCCTTTAGTCGATGACTTTCGGAACCAGGTACAGGCCGTTTTCGACCGCTGGCGCGATGGACTGGTAGGCCTCGCGATGGTTGGACTCGGTCACAACGTCTGCGCGCAGGCGCTGGCTGGCTTCCAGGGGGTGGGCCAGCGGCTCGATACCGTCGGTATCGACTGCCTGCATTTCATCCACCAGCCCCAGAATGCTGTTCAGGGCGGAGGTGATGTGTGGAAGATCGCCTTCATTGAGCTTGATGCTGGCCAAATGAGCGATTTTTTCCACATCGGAGCGTTCAAGCGCCATGGGATTCTCCAGTGGAAAACAAAAGCGGAAATCGTCCGCGTGTCAGATTGTCGGAACACTACCGTATTTCTACGGTCTTACGGCCGCGATTGTGGGGGTTGGTGCACAGAAAAGCCGCCAATTTAACATATTGGCGCCTTGCCCAAAATCCCTGTCGTTGTTAGAGTTTGCCGCACTTTTTTACCCACGCGTTGCCTAGGGTCCCTTTCCCATGTTCAAGAAACTGCGTGGCATGTTTTCCAGCGATCTTTCCATTGACCTGGGCACTGCCAACACCCTTATTTACGTGCGCGAGCGCGGTATTGTCCTGAATGAACCCTCTGTCGTAGCCATCCGGACCCACGGTAATCAGAAAAGTGTTGTGGCGGTTGGTACCGAAGCCAAACGCATGCTCGGTCGTACTCCGGGCAACATTGCTGCCATTCGTCCGATGAAGGACGGCGTGATCGCCGATTTCAGCGTCTGCGAAAAGATGCTGCAGTACTTCATCAACAAGGTTCATGAAAACAGCTTCCTGCAGCCCAGCCCTCGGGTGCTGATCTGCGTTCCATGCAAGTCCACCCAGGTTGAGCGTCGCGCCATCCGTGAGTCGGCCCTTGGCGCCGGCGCCCGTGAAGTGTTCCTGATCGAAGAGCCGATGTCCGCCGCCATCGGTGCCGGCCTGCCGGTCGAGGAAGCCCGTGGCTCGATGGTCGTGGATATCGGTGGCGGTACCACCGAGATCGCCCTGATCTCCCTCAACGGCGTGGTGTATGCCGAGTCCGTCCGTGTCGGTGGCGACCGCTTCGACGAAGCCATCGTCACCTACGTGCGTCGCAACTACGGCAGCCTGATCGGCGAGTCCACCGCCGAGCGCATCAAGCAGGAAATCGGCACCGCCTACCCGGGCGGCGAAGTGCGCGAAGTCGACGTGCGCGGCCGTAACCTGGCCGAAGGCGTGCCGCGTGCCTTCACCCTGAACTCCAATGAAGTGCTGGAGGCTCTGCAAGAGTCCCTGGCCGCCATCGTTCAGGCAGTGAAGAGCGCCCTGGAACAGTCGCCTCCGGAACTGGCTTCGGATATCGCCGAGCGTGGCCTGGTGCTGACCGGTGGTGGCGCGCTGCTGCGTGACCTGGACAAGCTGCTGGCCCAGGAAACCGGCCTGCCGGTGATCGTCGCCGAAGACCCGCTGACCTGTGTCGCTCGCGGCGGTGGCCGTGCATTGGAAATGATGGACAAACACACCATGGACCTGCTCTCCAGCGAATAACTTCGCTGCTGGCATCTATGCTGTTGCGCTCACAGGCAGCACTTTGCAGTGCTGCCTGTCGCGTTTATCTTCTGTCAATCTGCATCCAGGCCGGTTCGACGCCTTATGAATAGACACAACATTTGCCTGGGAGGAGCGGCTTATTAAACCGCTTTTCGCCAAAGGCCCCTCACTGGGCGTGCGCCTCCTCGTGCTGGTCGTGCTGTCGATCGCGCTGATGGTGGTCGACGCGCGCTTCACACTGCTCAAGCCGGTGCGTAGCCAGATGTCGCTGGTGCTGATGCAGTCCTACTGGATCACCGATCTACCGCAACGGCTATGGCAAGGCGTGGCCAGCCAATTCGGCAGCCGCACCGAACTGGTCGCCGAAAACGAAAAACTCAAGACCGAGAACCTGTTGCTGCAGGGGCGCCTGCAGAAGCTTGCGGCCCTGACCGAGCAGAACGTACGCCTGCGCGAGCTGCTCAACTCCTCGGCACTGGTCAACGAAAAGGTCGAAGTGGCCGAACTGATCGGCATGGACCCCAATCCCTTCACTCATCGCATCCTGATCAACAAGGGTGAGCGCGATGGCGTGTTCCTTGGCCAGCCGGTGCTCGATGCCCGTGGCCTGATGGGCCAGGTGGTGGAGTTGATGCCCTATACCTCGCGCGTCCTGCTGCTCACCGATACCACTCATAGCATTCCCGTACAGGTCAATCGCAATGGCCTGCGCGCCATCGCCAGTGGTACCGGCAACCCGGAGCGCCTGGAACTGCGCCATGTGGCCGATACCGCGGACATCAAGGAAGGCGACCTGCTGGTCAGTTCCGGCCTGGGTCAGCGGTTCCCCGCCGGCTACCCGGTGGCTACCGTCAAGGAAGTGATCCACGACTCCGGCCAACCGTTCGCCATCGTCCGCGCGGTGCCCACGGCGGCGCTGAACCGCAGTCGCTACCTGCTGTTGGTATTCAGTGACTCGCGTACCGCCGAAGAGCGCGCCAATGACGCGGTCCAGGCCCAGGAGGCCCAGGACCAGCAAGGTGGCGCCGCTGTACCGGCCACGGTCGCCAAGCCCGCACCAGCGACGACGGCACCGGCCAGCGCTCCAGCGCCCACGCCGGCGACCCCGGCGACCCCGGCCAAGCCCGCGGCCCATGCTCCGGCCAGGCCGGTCCATAAACCCGTGGTGAAGCCGGCGGCCGCCAAGCCGCCAGCCGCAGCACCGGCCACCACCGGAGGAAGAGAATAATGGCGGGCACTACCTATTCGAATAACGGCTGGATCGTCTGGCTGACATTCCTGGTGGGCATGTTGCTCAGCGTGTCGCCGATGCCGCAGTTCATGGAGATCCTGCGGCCCCTGTGGCTGGCCTTGCTGCTGGCATTCTGGAGCCTGGCCCTGCCGCACAAGGTGGGCATGGTCACTGCCTGGTGCCTGGGGCTGGCCATGGATGTGCTGTATGGCACGTTGCTGGGGCAGAACGCGTTGATCCTGACCCTGATCACCTTCCTGGTGCTGTCCTTGCAGCAGCGCCTGCGGATTTTCCCGATGTGGCAGCAGAGCCTGGTGATCCTGGTGATCTTCGGCCTGGCGCAGCTGGTGCAACTCTGGCTCAGTGCCCTGACCGGCAACCGCCAGCCGACCCTGGCGGTGGTCCTGCCGGCCCTGGTCAGCGCCCTGTTGTGGCCTTGGGTCAGCTTCGGCCTGCGCGGTTTGCGCCGGCGTTTCAAGATCAACTGAGCCGGTCAGGCATTGGCCCGCACCTCGACAGGGAGATGTCTTGATGAATCCGCTCTACCTCGCGTCCGGCTCACCGCGCCGGCGTGAATTGCTCACCCAGATCGGCGTACCGTTCACCGTCATCGGCGCGGACATCGACGAAACCCCACTGGCCGCCGAATCCCCCGCCGCCTATGTCGAGCGCCTGGCCCGTGGCAAGGCGGCGGCCGGTCGCGCGGCACTGGCCCGCGACTCCACGGCCTGTGTCCTGGGCGCCGATACCGCTGTGGTGCTCGATGGCCGCATCCTCGGCAAGCCGCGGGACCAGGCCGACGCCCTGGGGATGCTCATGGCGCTTTCCGGGCGCGAGCACGAGGTACTGACGGCGGTCGCCCTGCTCGATGGCCAGCGCAGCCAGGCGCGGGTGGTCCGCAGCCTGGTACGGTTCCGCTCGATCAGCGAACAGGAAGCGACGCGCTACTGGGCCAGTGGCGAACCCCGGGACAAAGCCGGTGGTTATGCGATCCAGGGGCTTGCAGCGGTGTTTGTGGCAGGGCTCAATGGCAGCTATTCCGCCGTGGTCGGCTTGCCGGTGTGCGAAACCGCGGAACTGCTCGGTGATTTCGGCATTTCCTGCTGGCAAGACGTTCCAGTGCACTAAGGCATTCCATCCGACCCATGCGGCCCTCCATGAACACGTCCGAACGAGACCTTGCCATGAGTGAAGAGATTCTGATCAACATCACACCGATGGAATCGCGGGTGGCGGTGGTCGAAAACGGCGTGCTGCAGGAGGTCCACGTCGAACGTACCCAGCGTCGCGGCATCGTCGGCAATATCTACAAGGGCAAGGTGGTGCGGGTTCTGCCCGGCATGCAGGCGGCTTTCGTCGACATCGGCCTGGACCGCGCGGCCTTCATCCATGCTTCGGAAATCTCCACCCGCGAGGGCACGGCGGTGGAGAGCATCAGTGCCCTGGTCCATGAAGGGCAGAGCCTGGTGGTACAGGTCACCAAGGACCCCATCGGCACCAAGGGCGCGCGCCTGACCACCCAGTTGTCGATCCCTTCGCGCTACCTGGTGTACATGCCGCGCACCGCCCACGTCGGCATTTCGCTGAAGATCGAGGACGAGGCCGAGCGCGAGCGCCTCAAGCAGGTGGTCAGCGACTGCGTGGCCCAGGAAGGCATCCAGGAGGCCGGCGGCTTCATCCTGCGCACCGCCGCCGAAGGGGCCGGCGCCGACGAGATCATGATGGACATCCGCTACCTGCGCAGGCTCTGGGACCAGATCGGTGCGCAGATCAAGACCATCGGCGCGCCCAACGTGATCTACGAGGACCTGGGCCTGGCCTTGCGTACCTTGCGTGACCTGGTGAGCCCGAAGATCGAGAAGATCCGCATCGACTCCCGGGAAACCTTCCAGAAGACCACGCAGTTCGTTGCCGAGCTGATGCCGGAAATCGCCGACCGCCTGGAGCACTACCCGGGCGAGCGGCCGATCTTCGACCTGTACGGGGTCGAGGACGAAATCCAGAAAGCCCTGGAGCGCAAGGTGCCGCTCAAGTCCGGCGGCTACCTGGTGGTGGACCCGGCCGAGGCCATGACCACCATCGACGTCAACACCGGCGCCTTCGTCGGCCATCGCAATCTGGAAGAAACCATCTTCAAGACCAACCTGGAGGCGGCGACGGCCATCGCCCGCCAGCTGCGCCTGCGCAACCTGGGCGGGATCATCATCATCGACTTCATCGACATGGAAGACGAAGAGCACCAGCGCCAGGTGCTGCGCACCCTGGAAAAACAGCTGGAGCGCGATCACGCCAAGACCAACATCATCGGCATCACCGAACTGGGCCTGGTGCAGATGACCCGCAAGCGTACCCGGGAAAGCCTCGAGCAGGTGCTCTGCGAGCCCTGCAACAGCTGCCAGGGACGGGGTAAGTTGAAAACCCCGGAAACCGTCTGTTACGAGATATTCCGCGAAATCCTCCGCGAGGCCCGGGCCTACCAGGCCGAAGGTTATCGGGTACTGGCCAACCAGAAGGTGGTCGACCGCCTGCTCGATGAAGAGTCGGGCAATGTCGCGGAGCTGGAAGGTTTCATTGGCCGCACCATCCGGTTCCAGGTCGAAACCATGTATTCCCAGGAACAATACGACGTGGTGCTGCTCTGATTCCGCGTGTTCTACATGATTGGAAACGGCTGGCTTCAGCTTTTTGCATGACATTTGCCATGGGAGCCAACTGACATGGAGCGGCTGATCCGCTTGTTCACCACACTGATCCGCTGGGGGCTGGGCCTCTGTGCGCTGGCGCTGGTGGCGACTGCCCTGTACGTCAGCCTGGGTCGGGAGCTGACGCCCTTGGTAGCCGAATACCAGGCCGAGGTCGAGGCCAAGGTCCAGGACGCCGTCGGCCTGCCCGTGCATATCGGCAGCCTGGAGGGGCGCTGGAGCGGCCTGTCGCCGATCCTTGTGGCCCATGACGTGATGGTGGGCGAGGGTGCCAATGCCCTGCGCCTGGATCGGGTCAGCGTCGCCCCGGACATGCTCGGCAGCCTCTTGGCCCGTGACTTGCGGATCGGTCATCTGGAGCTCAGCGGCCTGAGCCTGAGCTTCAAGGAAGGCGCGGACGGCCAGTGGCAGCTCGAAGGCCTGCCGGTGCAGCAAGACCAGCCCATGGAGCCGGCACAACTGTTGTCGCGCTTGCAGCAACTGGCGGAACTCTCGGTGCTGGACAGCCAGGTCACCTTGCTGCCCCGCGATCACCAGCCGCTCGCCCTGTCGTATGTCGGCCTCAACTTGCGCACCGGACCTAGCCGGCAACGCCTGGACTTGCGTCTGAACCTGCCGGACGGCCAGCCCCTGGCCTTGAGCCTGCGCACGCGGATCCGCGCCGAGGCCTGGCGCGATGCCCAGGCCGAGCTGTATCTGAGCCTGCCGCAAAGCGACTGGGCCCGCTGGCTGCCACCGCGCCTGACCCAGCAATGGAAGTTCTCGCAGCTCAAGGCCGGTGGCGAACTGTGGCTCAGCTGGGGCCAGGGCACCGTGCAAAGCGCGGCGCTGCGCCTCAATGCACCGCAACTGACCGGAGCCTACGCCGCGCGCACCCCGGTGACCCTGAAGAACCTGGCGCTCAACGCCAACCTGCAGCGCAACGCCCAGGGCCTGCAAGTGCAACTGGACTCCCTGGCCTTGAACCTGGGGCAGACCCGTTGGGAATCGCGCCTGCAATTGCAGCAGCGCAACGCCAGCGGGCAGAACGAAGAACTCTGGCACCTGCAAGCCGACCGCCTGGACCTGGCGCCCATCACCCCGATCCTCGATGCGCTGGCCCCCTTGCCCGAGGGCGTGGCCACGGCTGTCGACCACCTCAAGGTCACTGGCGGGCTGCGCAATGTGTTGCTGGACTACCGACCCCAGGCCACCGGCGACGAGCGCCTGAGTTTCGCCGCCAACCTCGATCGTGTCGGTTTCGATGCCTACCACGGCGCTCCCGCGGCACGTAACGTCAGTGGCAGCATCAGCGGCAACCTGGGCAAGGGCGAGCTGCGCATGGACAGCAAGGACTTCTCCTTGCACCTGTACCCGATCTTCGCCAAGCCCTGGCAGTACATCCAGGCCAACGCGACGTTGACCTGGAAGCTCGACCAGGAAGGTTTCACCCTGATCGCCCCCTATCTGAAGGTGCTGGGCGAGGAAGGCAAGATCGCCGGCGACTTCCTGATCCGCCTGCACTTCGATCATGCCCAGGAAGACTACATGGACCTGCGGGTCGGCCTGGTGGACGGCGATGGGCGCTATACCGCCAAGTACCTGCCCCAGGTGCTCAACCCGGCGGTGGATGAATGGCTGCGCACGGCGATCCTCAAGGGCGCGGTGGACCAGGGGTTCTTCCAGTACCAGGGCTCGCTGAACCACGACGCCATCGAGGCCGCGCGCAGCATCAGCCTGTTCTTCAAGGTGCATGATGCCGAATTGGCCTTCCAGCCGGGCTGGCCGCACCTGACCAAGGTCAACGGCGATGTGTTCATCGAAGGCAGCCGGGTGCGTATCGTCGCCAGCAAGGGCCAGTTGCTCGATACCAAGGTGCGCGATGTGTTCGTCAACATCCCCCATGCGCCGGACGGGCAAAGCTCGCACATGTACATCGACGGCGACTTTGCCGGTGGCCTGGGCGATGGCCTGAAGATCCTCCAGGAGGCGCCGATCGGCACCGCCTCGACCTTCGCGGGTTGGCAAGGCGAGGGCGACCTGCAAGGCAAGGTGGACCTGGATATCCCCCTGGCCAAGGGCGAAGAGCCGAAGATCGTGGTGGACTTCAAGACCGACAAGGCCCGTCTCAAGCTCAGCGAGCCACCGCTGGAGCTGACTCAGCTCAAGGGCGACTTCCGCTTCGACAGCGCCAAGGGCTTGAGTGGCGATGGGATCAGTGCCCAGGCTTTCGAGCGGCCGCTGACGGCGCAGATCTTCGCCGATGGCCGCGCCGGCAAGCTCACTACCCGGGTGGTGGCCAAGGGACAGGTGGCGGTCAAGAAGCTTACCGACTGGTTGCAGGTCAGCCAGCCATTGCCGGTGTCTGGCGAATTGCCGTTCCAGTTGCAGTTGAACCTCGATGGCGCCGACAGCCAGCTGATGGTCAGCTCCAGCCTCAAGGGCGCCGTGGTGGACCTGCCGGCGCCATTCGGCATGTCCGCCAATACCGGGCGCAACAGCGTGTTTCGCATGACCTTGCAAGGGGCCGAGCGTCGCTACTGGTTCAGTTACGGCGACCTGGCGGGTTTCACCTTCGCCGCGCCCACTGGCAAGTTCGCCGAAGGCCGGGGGGAGTTGTTCCTCGGTGGCAGCGATGCCCAGTTGCCGACGGTCAAGGGCCTGCGGGTGCGAGGCGTGTTGTCGGAGCTGGATGTCGAACCCTGGAAGGCCCTGGCCGACCGCTATGCCGGGCAAGATCCTGGAGGCAGTGCCAAGCAATTGCTCAGCAGTGCGGACTTCAAGGTCGGCAAGCTCACGGCCTTCGGCAGCACCCTGGACCAGGTCAACTTGTTACTGACTCGCAAGCCCGGCGCCTGGGAGCTGCAGATCGATAGCCAGCAGGCCAAGGGCAATGTCGGTATTCCCGACGCCAAGGCGGCGCCCATGGCCATCGACATGCAGTACATCCGCCTGCCGGCTGTCGACCCGACGGTCCAGGCCGATGAAAACGCTCCTGATCCCCTGGCTTCGGTGGACCCCAAGAACGTGCCGCCGCTGGACATCTCCATTGCCCAGCTGTTCCAGGGCCCGGACCTGATTGGCCGCTGGGCGCTCAAGGTCCGGCCCACGCCCACGGGCATGTCGTTCAATAGCTTGAACCTCGGGCTCAAGGGCATGTTGCTCGAAGGCGAGGGCGGCTGGGAGGGGCAGGCCGGTGCCAGCAGCAGTTGGTACCGGGGGCGCATCGGCGGCAGGAACCTGGCTGATGTGCTCAAGGGCTGGGGCTTTGCCCCTACGGTCACCAGCGAGGACTTTCACCTGGACGTCGATGGCCGTTGGCCTGGCTCGCCGGCCTGGGTTGGCTTGAAGCGCTTTTCCGGCAGCCTCGATGCGACCCTGAGCAAGGGGCAGTTCGTCGAGGTCGAAGGCGGTGCCCAGGCCCTGCGGGTGTTCGGCCTGCTGAATTTCAACTCCATTGGCCGGCGCCTGCGCCTGGACTTCTCCGACCTGTTCGGCAAGGGCCTGAGCTACGACCGGGTGCGGGGCGTGCTGGCGGCCAGCAATGGGGTGTACGTCACCCGGGAACCCATCGCGCTCACCGGCCCATCGAGCAACCTGGAGCTCAACGGCACCCTGGACATGGTGGCCGACCGGGTGGACGCCAAGCTGCTGGTGACCCTGCCGGTGACCAACAACCTGCCGATCGCTGCCCTGATCGTCGGGGCCCCGGCGGTGGGCGG
The DNA here is from genome assembly GCF_014230245.1 of Pseudomonas sp. MSSRFD41. Lineage (NCBI taxonomy): Bacteria > Pseudomonadati > Pseudomonadota > Gammaproteobacteria > Pseudomonadales > Pseudomonadaceae > Pseudomonas > Pseudomonas sp. MSSRFD41. The sequence goes on from NZ_JACKZK010000008.1 coordinate 102,781, forward strand.
GGCGTTGTTCCTGATCGACAAGCTGATCGGCGACCGCGTAGCGCGCTTCGCCAGCGTCAAGTACAACGTCAAGGGGCCGTGGAAAGAGCCGAAGATCACCTTCGACAAGCCGTTTTGAGCATTCTCGGCTGGCGTCCATGGAGTAGCATGGCGCTCTACCCAATATGGAGTTCGCCATGTCTCTTGCGGTGATTCAAATGGTCAGCCAGAGCGCTGTGCTGGCCAACCTGGCACAGGCCCGCGGCCTGTTGGAGCGAGCCGCTGCCGGTGGGGCGAAGCTGGCGGTGCTGCCGGAAAACTTCGCCGCCATGGGCCGCCGGGACATGGCCGCCATCGGGCGCGCCGAAGCCCTGGGCGAAGGTCCGATCCTGCCCTGGTTGAAACAGGCCGCCCGCGACCTCAGGTTATGGATAGTCGCCGGCACCTTGCCGTTGCCACCCCAGGATCAGCCCGAGGCCAAGTCCAATGCCTGCTCGCTACTGGTGGATGACCAGGGGCAAGTGGTGGCGCGCTACGACAAGCTGCACCTGTTCGATGTCGACGTGGCGGACAATCGCGGGCGCTATCGCGAATCCGATGACTATGCTCATGGGAACCGGGTGGTGGTGGCGGATACGCCGGTGGGGCGCCTGGGGTTGACGGTCTGCTACGACCTGCGTTTTCCCGAGCTCTACAGCGAATTGCGCGCTGCCGGGGCAGAGCTGATCACCGCGCCCTCGGCCTTTACCGCCGTGACCGGGGCCGCCCACTGGGAAGTATTGATTCGTGCCCGGGCCATCGAGACCCAGTGCTACCTGCTGGCGGCGGCCCAGGGCGGAGTGCACCCCGGTCCCCGCGAGACCTACGGGCATGCGGCGATCGTCGACCCCTGGGGGCGGGTGCTGGCCGAGCAGGACCAGGGCGAAGGCGTGCTGCTGGCCGAGCGTGACAGCAGCGAACAGGCGTCCATCCGGGCGCGGATGCCGGTGTTCAGCCACCGGCGCATTTTCTCGCAAGGCGTTCAACGGCTTGCATAAGTACGACGAATTTAAGGCCAAAGCATATGAGCGGGTTGTTGTCCTCAGTCAGTGAACATCTCCTAGCCCCTGGCGGCGTGACCATCGAAAGCCTGCAAGGCGTGCTGGGCGACCTGGCAGGTCCGGGCATCGATGCTGCCGACCTGTACTTCCAGGGGCAGATTTCCGAGTCCTGGTCGCTGGAGGACGGGATCGTCAAGGAAGGCAGCTTCAACCTCGACCAGGGTGTCGGGGTGCGCGCGCAGTCCGGCGAGAAGACCGGTTTCGCCTATAGCAATGCGATCACCCTGGAGGCCCTCGGCCAGGCCGCTCGCGCGGCGCGTTCGATTTCCCGGGCCGGACAGAACGGCAAGGTACAGGCGTTCTCTACCCAGGACGTGGCGCAGTTGTATGCCCCGGACAATCCGCTGGAGGTCATCAGCCGTGCCGAGAAGGTCGAGCTGCTCAAGCGCGTGGACGCCGCGACCCGGGCCCTGGACCCACGCATCCAGCAGGTCAGCGTGAGCATGGCCGGGGTCTGGGAACGGATCCTGGTGGCCTCCACCGATGGCGGCCTGGCGGCGGACGTACGGCCGCTGGTGCGCTTCAACGTCAGCGTCATCGTCGAGCAGAACGGCCGGCGCGAGCGTGGTGGCCATGGTGGTGGCGGGCGTACCGACTACCGTTATTTCCTCAGCGAGGACCGGGCCATGGGTTACGCCCGCGAGGCGCTGCGCCAGGCGCTGGTCAACCTGGAAGCGATTCCGGCTCCAGCCGGCACCTTGCCCGTGGTACTGGGCTCCGGTTGGTCCGGGGTGCTGTTGCACGAAGCCGTGGGCCACGGCCTGGAAGGCGACTTCAACCGCAAGGGCAGTTCGGCCTACAGTGGCCGCATCGGCGAGATGGTCGCCTCCAAGCTCTGCACCATCGTTGACGACGGCACCCTGGCCGGGCGTCGTGGTTCGCTGAGCGTGGACGATGAGGGCACTCCCACCCAGTGCACCACCTTGATCGAGAACGGCGTGCTCAAGGGTTATATGCAGGACAAGCTCAATGCGCGCCTGATGGGCGTGGCCCGCACCGGCAACGGTCGTCGAGAGTCTTATGCCCATTTGCCCATGCCGCGCATGACCAACACCTACATGCTGGGCGGCGAAAGCGACCCGGCGGACATCATCGCCTCGGTGAAGAAGGGCATCTACTGCGCCAACCTCGGCGGCGGCCAGGTGGATATCACCAGCGGCAAGTTCGTGTTCTCCACCAGCGAGGCGTACCTGATCGAGGACGGCAAGATCACCGCGCCGGTCAAGGGCGCGACCCTGATCGGCAACGGCCCGGAGGCCATGAGCCGGGTATCGATGGTGGGCAACGACCTGTCCCTGGACAGTGGCGTCGGCACCTGCGGCAAGGACGGGCAGTCCGTACCGGTAGGCGTCGGCCAGCCGACCCTGAAGATCGATGCGATCACGGTGGGCGGCACAGGGGCGTGATTGGGCAAGGGACGGCTGGGCTGCCTGGGCGGCCCAGCCGGAACAAGGCTCAGCGCAGGCCGCGCTGGGTCTCGTCGACGTCGCGGATGTACTTGAAGATCTTGCGGCTGGTGGCAGGGGGCTTGTTATGGGCCACCTCGTGCTGGGCCTGGCGGATCAGCGAGCGTAGTTGCTGGCGATCGGCTTCGGGGTATTCGCTGACGAACTTGTCCAGCACGTCGTCGCCGCCGGCGATCAAGCGGTCGCGCCAACGTTCCAGGTTATGGAAGCGTTCGTTGTATTGCCGGGTGGAGGCATCGAGTTGATCGAGCAACTGCAAGATGGCGTCGATGTCCTGGTCCCGCATCAGCTTGCCGATGAATTGCAGGTGGCGTTTACGGGCGATATGGGCGACATGCTTGGGGGCTTCCGCCAGGGCCCGACGCAGGGCGTCGGTCAATGGCAGTTTGGCCTGCAGATCGGGCTTGAGAGTGGTAAGGCGCTCGCCGAGATCAACCAGAGCATGCAGCTCGCGTTTGACCTGGGATTTGCTTTTCTCCCCATCGAGGGAGTCGTCGTAAGAATCAACCATGGTGGCAGTCCGCAAAGAAACGCCGCCATGATAACCAGTCGAGGGCCGCTTGTCCGGCCCGGTCGCTCGCCGGCCTTAATCGAAAGCAGAATTTGAGTGGAGAACACCATGAGTGCAGCACAAAGCGTCGGCCCGCAGGCTTTGCCGGCATTGCAGGAGCAGGTCGAGCAGATCATCGCCGAAGCGCGACGCCAGGGAGCTAGCGCCTGTGAAGTGGCGGTCTCCCTGGAACAGGGCCTGTCGACTTCGGTGCGCCAGCGGGAAGTGGAGACCGTGGAGTTCAACCGCGACCAGGGCTTTGGCATCACCCTCTATGTGGGCCAGCGCAAGGGCTCGGCCAGCACCTCCGCCAGTGGCCCGGACGCCATCCGTGAAACCGTGGCCGCGGCCCTGGCGATTGCCAGGCATACTTCCGAGGACGAAGCCTCGGGCCTGGCCGATGCGTCCCTGATGGCTCGCGAGGTGCGGGATTTCGATCTGTTCCATGCCTGGGACATCACTCCCGAGCAGGCCATCGAGCAAGCCCTGGCCTGTGAGGCGGCGGCCTTTGCCGCGGATGCGCGAATCAAGAATGCCGACGGCACCACGCTGAACACTCACCAGGGCTGCCGGGTATATGGCAACAGCCACGGCTTTATCGGTGGCTACGCATCCACCCGCCACAGCCTGAGTTGCGTGATGATCGCCGAGGCCGATGGCCAGATGCAGCGCGACTACTGGTATGACGTCAATCGCCAGGGCCAACTGTTGGCGGATCCGGTGAGCATCGGCCAGCGTGCGGCCCAACGTGCCGCCAGCCGCCTGGGCGCCCGTCCGGTGCCTACCTGCGAAGTCCCTGTGCTGTTTTCCGCCGAGCTGGCTGGCGGCTTGTTCGGCAGCTTCCTGGGGGCGATTTCCGGCGGCAACCTGTATCGCAAGTCGTCGTTCCTCGAGGGCGCCCTGGGCCAGCAGCTGTTCCCGCAATGGTTGACCATCGACGAGCGTCCGCACCTGCTGCGCGCCATGGGCAGCTCGGCCTTCGATGGCGATGGCCTGGCCACCTACGCCAAGCCCTTCGTCAAGGATGGCGAGTTGGTGTCCTACGTATTGGGCACTTATTCGGGACGCAAGCTGGGCATGCCAAGCACCGCCAACGCCGGGGGCGTGCATAACCTGTTCGTCACCCATGGCGATGAAGACCAGGCCGCCTTGCTGCGACGCATGGGGCGTGGGCTGCTGGTCACCGAGCTGATGGGGCAGGGCTTGAACATGGTCACTGGGGATTACTCCCGGGGCGCCGCCGGGTTCTGGGTAGAGAACGGTGAGATTCAGTTCCCGGTGCAGGAAGTGACCATTGCCGGCAACCTGCGGGATATGTTCAAGCAGATCGTCGCCGTGGGTAACGACCTGGAGCTGCGCAGCAACATCCGCACCGGCTCGGTACTGATCGAACGCATGACCGTTGCCGGTAGTTGATTGCGGCAAGCTTCGATAAACAAACGCCACCTTTGCAGGTGGCGTTTTTTATTGCATGACTTTCACGCACAAATTCTCAGGGCTACTCCAAGTTCGCCTTAGCGTGGTTGAGGCTGCTCATTGTTGTTGGCGAGCGGCCCTTACATTTGATTTTCTGTACGTTTCTTTGAGACCAGTATGCTCGCGCGGACCGGGTGAAGTGTCGGGGGTGTCTGGAGTGAATCGTTCTGATCACTTGTATTCGATAGTAAAGAAGGCCGTGCCGTTTGCCTGCCCAGGTGTAATGGTGTTAAGTGTCTGGATATACCTTGCCGTGTAGTTAAGATCATATGTATTCAGGGCTGGACCAACGAAAGTATCTTGTCCGAACTTTATTGGAGTTTGCTGGCTGTCTGTAATCTGAATGCCCACGCCCTTTGCGCTGGTCTGGCTGTCATCGAGCAAGATGACGCCATCCCTGCCATTCGGGTCTTTTTTGTTGGCGTCGAATTTTAAGTAAACAGTGTTTATCGTGCTTTTTGCGCTGACATTACAGTCCAGGCGAATTTTGAAGTTGGATCCTGCTGTGGTGCTATTCACTCCCCTGAACGTTGATAGGGGGATCTTTCCTAATGGAACTTGAACGAATTTTGATTCATTCGAAACAATACACGGGGAAGTAGTGATGACAGAGGCGTCCCCGCCTGCCAACATTAGACGAATGAGAGCTTTGTTGTCTCCATCTCCGGAATACTCAGCATATATACCTCCTGCTAATGGACCGGAGCCGGTTTTATCTGCGATTTTTATTATCTCAATAGTAAACATGTCCGCTGCTGGAATAGACCAGCTACCTTCGCTATAAAAACCGCTATATGGGATTATAGTTCTTCCCCAAGAAAAGCGTACACCTACTCCAGGAACATCCGTTGTATAAACTTTCTGAAAGCCTGGAGCTAGTCCAGAGTCTTTGGTTATTCGAAATGAAACACTGCCACCGTTTTTGCAGATGTGGGGAATTAGCGGGGGAATAAGTGGCTTGACGGATTTTTTGTACAGAATATCTCCGACTTTTGACTCCAGTGGGATATTTAATTTTCCAATATCCAGCATTGCTGTTACCTGAGTCCATTTTTCTGGTGCGCGACAAGCCGCGTAGGCCCCTGAAGATGCGCCGAATGCGAAAAGTCCAATGCACAGTATTTTTGAATATTTGGTGATTAAGCTGCTCATTTGAGATGCCTTGATGTTATATAAATTTACTGTATTGAATAATATTAATGCTCGAGGGTTGAGTTTTAAGTTTGGAAAAAGAGTCAATGGCATTGTCCGCTTAGTTCGCGAATCGGTCTTGGGCTTTCATTCTTGGTAAATTGGTAAGGTATCGTGCACTGATCTTTCTCATTTCGACTCCACATCACCCGCAGGTTGCCTTTTTCACTTGCACCGGTCACGAAGGCCTGTCCGTCTGGACCGACAATGCCAACTTCCTGCCCGAGTTCATTCTCGATCTTGGAACCGAATGGCAACGGCGAGCCGTCCTTGTTTGTCAGTGTCATCATCAGGCGGTAGCCGACCGATGTGGCGAACTTGGCCTTCACCACGGCGCCTCGGGTCGGTACGACGTCCAGGGCCGCATTCTTGACTTCTACCTCGTCGCCCAAATCGCCGGTCAGCAGCGCCAGGCGGTTGACTCGGTATGGACTCAGGTTGGGAATCACGGCGTCACCGGATTTGTCGGTACGCACGCCAGGGCGGATCTCGAAGCCGACGTCATTGGCCTTGGGGGCCTGGGCCAGTGCGATGGTTTCACCCATTTGATTTTCTGTGTGTTTCTTTGAGACCAGTATGCTCGCGCGGACCGGGTGAAGTGTCGGGGGTGTCTGGAGTGAATCGTTCTGATCACTTGTATTCGATAGTAAAGAAGGCCGTGCCGTTTGCCTGCCCAGGTGTAATGGTGTTAAGTGTCTGGATATACCTTGCCGTGTAGTTAAGATCATATGTATTCAGGGCTGGACCAACGAAAGTATCTTGTCCGAACTTTATTGGAGTTTGCTGGCTGTCTGTAATCTGAATGCCCACGCCCTTTGCGCTGGTCTGGCTGTCATCGAGCAAGATGACGCCATCCCTGCCATTCGGGTCTTTTTTGTTGGCATCGAATTTTAAGTAAACAGTGTTTATCGTAGTGTTTGCACTGACATTACAGTTCAGGCGAATTTTGAAGTTGGACCCTACTGCTGTGCTGTTTACCCCATTGAACATTGACAGGGAGATTTTCCCTAATGGTACTTGAACAAATTTTGACTCATTCGAAACAACGCATGGGGGAGTAGTGATGACGGAGGCTTCCCCGCCTGCCAACATTATTCGAGCGAGAGCTTTGTTGTCTCCATCTCCGGAATATTCAGCATATATACCTCCTGCTAATGTACCGGAGCCGGTTTTTTCTGCGATTTTTATTATTTTAATATTAAGGCCTTCCTTTGAATTAAACCACAAGCTGGCTTCGCCCCTATTAGTGGTAAAAGGAATTATATATTCTCTTTCAGTAGGCGATATCAAAGTAAAGCGTACACCTACTCCAGGAACATCCGTGGTGTAGACGTTTTGAAAGCCTGGAGCTAGTCCATAGTCTTTGGTTATTCGAAATGAAAGTATGCCGCCGCCGTCTTTGCAGATATAAGTCATTTGCTCGGGGATAAATGGTTTGACTGTTTTTGTGTACAGAATATCTCCTACTTTTGAAGTTAGTGGGATATTTAATTTTCCAATATCCAGCATTGCTGTTTTCAGAGTCCATTGCGGTAGTGCATAACAAGCCGCGTTGGACCCAGCGGATACGCCGAATACGAAAAGTCCAATGCACAGTATCTTTGAATATTTGGCGATCAAACTGCTCATGTGGGATGCCTTGATGTTATATGAATTTTATTGCATTGAATGATGCTAATGCTTGGAGGGTTTAAGTATTGAGTTTGGAGAAAGAGTCAATGGCATTGTCCGCTTAGTTCGCGAATCGGTCTTGGGCTTTCATTCTTGGTAAATTGGTAAGGTATCGTGCACTGATCTTTCTCATTTCGACTCCACATCACCCGCAGGTTGCCTTTTTCACTTGCACCGGTCACGAAGGCCTGTCCGTCTGGACCGACAATGCCAACTTCCTGCCCGAGTTCATTCTCGATCTTGGAACCGAATGGCAACGGCGAGCCGTCCTTGTTTGTCAGTGTCATCATCAGGCGGTAGCCGACCGATGTGGCGAACTTGGCCTTCACCACGGCGCCTCGGGTCGGTACGACGTCCAGGGCCGCATTCTTGACTTCTACCTCGTCGCCCAAATCGCCGGTCAGCAGCGCCAGGCGGTTGACTCGGTATGGACTCAGGTTGGGAATCACGGCGTCACCGGATTTGTCGGTACGCACGCCAGGGCGGATCTCGAAGCCGACGTCATTGGCCTTGGGGGCCTGGGCCAGTGCGATGGTTTCACCCAGGGGCTGGGAAAGAGTCAGTCCCTCGCCATGTACCAGCACGCCTCCGGCCATGCCTATGGTGGTCTGGCCGTAGCCACGGCCTTGCGAGCGTCCAAGGTCAAGCCGGCCAATGGACGACAGGTAGCTCATGTTCGCGCTACTGCTGGTGCCCGATTGGTTCGAATCGTCGCCCGTCACGTTGTAGGTCAGGCGGTTGTCGTCGAGGGCCGAACCGTACACGCTCGCCTGCTGGACAAGCTGGTCGTTGTTGTCCTTCATCACCATGTACTGCGCGCTGGAACGTGTATCGCCCAGTGGAAGGGACAGCGTCAGCATGAGCTGGCGATTGGAGGCAGCGTCCAGGTGGGTGCTGTGGTTATAGAACAGGTTGAAGCTCAGCTTCTGGTAGGAACCGGAGTAACCGACCTGGACCAGGCGATCCCTGGAGTTGCTGTTCCAATAGCTCTGCTGGCGAGCCGAGGTGTGAAGCGTTCCCCATTTGCCCAGCGATTGCGCCAGTTCAAAACGCAATTCGTTGCGACGGTTGTTGAAGAGTCGCCCATCCAGCACATCCTGCATCTGAACCGCTTCCTGGAGCGTCCGGTAATCACTGGTGGAGTATCGATAGCCGGCAACGCGGAAGTTGGTATTGGTCTTCTCGAACGTCTTGGCGTACAGAAAACGCAACGACTGGCCGTTGAACGTTTGATCATCTCGGTCAGTGGTGCGGGCATGGGAGATGTCGAACGAGAGCGCGCCGAAACTGCGCAGGTTCTTGCCTACCCCGGACAATGCGGATTGATATTTATCCGCGAGGATGGTCCCACCGTAAATCGAGAAATCCTGTGCCAGGCCGCGCGCGAGAGTGCCCTGCACCAGCGTCGGGCGTTCCTTGCCTCGCGATGAGCCATAGCCACTACGATACTGGCCAGCTGTGGCGCTGTAGCGCCAGGAGCCTTCGCGCAGCAGCGTTGGCACGGCGGAAAACGCTTGTGCATAACGCGTTTCGCGCCCGTCCGATTCAGTGATGATGACTTCGAGATCTCCACTCGACGAAGTAGGGTAGAGGTCGTCCAGTACGAAAGGTCCGGGGGCGACATAGGTGCTGTAGATGAGGTAGCCGTTCTGGCGTACTTCTACCCGCGCGTTGGTTTGTGCCACGCCTCGGATGGTGGGTGCGTATCCTTGTTGGCTGTCCGGGAGCATCGCGTCATCGGAACTCAGTTGTACGCCGCGAAACTGCACGCTATCGAAGAAGTTACCCGGCGTATTGCCGTCGCCAATGACCAACTGGCCGCGAATCGATGCAATATCGCGCTGCAAGTAGGTATTGATGGCCTGCCAGCGACCTTGCCCATCCATGCTGCGGTTGTAGGTCGAGAAATGCCGGAAGCGCCAGTCATCGATATTGAAACCGCCGCGAAAACCACCGAAGTAGGTATCACGCTCCAATCTGTTGGGCGCAGTCGTGCTATCGAAAACGTTCTGCTGCACAGGGCTGGCGGTATTCCCGCGCAGGTTATTACCGTCGTAGCGCGAGAAGCTGAGTTGATAGTCGAGCATGGCTGCGTTGATGCCCTTGTCCCAGCGATCCGGGCTGATGGCGCCACGTGCGGAGCGCTTGAGTGCCGCCTGCGGGATGCCCAGGAAAAGACGCTGGTTGCCGGCGTCGTAACTTACAGTGGCTTGTGCGATCGCTTTGCCCAGATCAATACAGGTATCGGCCGGCGTGGTCGCCATTGCCGGGAAAGCGGTCATATTTACGCCCCAGCCCTCGAGCAGGGGACGCGTCAAGCAAGGTTTAGCGTCCTGTGCATCGTCCTCCTGCTTGATGAAGCGCACTTCGTTTTGTCCGATGCTACTGTCGTTGAGCACCGCGTCCACCCTGTAGATACCCGGCAAAACGCGGTTGCCAAACGAGAACACCGACAGGTCGGCACTTGGCTGGTCGCCACCGATGCTGAGGAATTGCTCGTTGAATACAGTACCCGCCTGACTCTTGCCGAATGCACCTTGACTGGCCATCGCGAATACGAAGGCACACAGCGGTAATCCCACTGCGCGTGCGGAAGTAGGGTTGAAAGAAGAGGTCACTGTCATGACCCTGCGAGCCATCATTGCTTAACGGTCAGCGTTGTGACCGGCTCGATAGGTAAGACGATCGGATTGACTGCAACGGGTACTGTCGCCCGTTCTTCTAGTGTCTCCCCACCGTAGTCATTGATTGTGGTGAATCTGACATCGATACTTTTTTGTATCTGTACTGCATTCAATGAATAAATGGATTCTCCCTTGGGAGGAACCATCTGCGCGTTGATTTCCTGTTGGCCCTGATTGATCTTCAAGCTGGTAAATGTGACGTGGTAGGGTGTTGGGTTTTCTATCTTCAACACTGAGTTTGCGTTGTTCTTCCCTGGTATGACTGCCCACTTCAATTTATGACGTGATTCTGCAGGCTTGCCTTCCAGGTCTGATGGCCGATAGAACAACTTGATGCGTGTGCGCATTGCAATTTGAAGAACGTTGTCTTCCTTTGCTTTTTCTGGAATCTCCTTGACGTTCAACCAGAATACGGACTCTCTATCGGTTGGCAGATTATTGGAGATTCGCATGATGCGTAGAATGTTCTCCATTCCTGGATCCAGGCGCGACAACGGAGGGGTGACCACGAACGGAGTCTTGGTCTTTCCCTCGCCGGCATCGACCCATGCCTGTATCACATAGGGGGCTCGACCAGCGTTCTTTACCGGAATGGATGCTTCTCGATCCTGCTCGCCTAGAATCACTCGTGTACCACCAAGGGTCACACTCGCGAAAACAGGTGCTGCTGCAAAAACTACTAAGCCGGCACCGAATAAAAGTTTATTGGCCAATCTCAAGCCATTCTTCTTCAGCATGAATCTATCCCGATAATTGCTGGCCGCCAAACACGCTTCATCGCAGGAGTTAAAACTCCTGGGTTCCTATATGTGAACTTGTTAAAGGCGGTCTGGCGAAAGTATGTACTTATTAATGCGCACAAAAATCGCCCAGCCGTCTGCGAGACAACTGGGCGAATTCAGTATTACTTGTAGTTCACTGTGAACTGAGCAGTCGCGTTACCTGTACCGGCTGTTACTTTGTCGGCAGTGGAAACATAGACCGCTTGGAACTTCAGGGGGTTGTCACCCTGGACCAGGGTGTATTGGGCCGATTCGGAACCTACCGGGATTTTGGTACCAGCGGAGTCACCGAGTTCTATCGCTACACCGGTGGCTGATCCGCCTGACATTTCATTCGCGCCGATGCGCAGGTTGTCCGATACGGTCGTATCGGTGGTGCCGTTAAAGGTCAATGTCGCCCCTTTGGCGCTTGCGCCACAATTCAGTAGCTCGATGCTGAAGCGTGCTGGTGTGGCTTTCTTGCCAGCACCGCCATCCAGGGTCGCACGTGAAACCTTGCCTAGCGGAACAGTCAAGACTTGGCTGTTGGGAGAGATCGAACAAGGGGTATCGACGATTTCTCCAAAGAAGTTGATCGTCCCATCGGCAGCGAGTGCTGCCTGGGACATGAGAGCGATGACGGCTGTAGCGGAAAGCTTGGTGATAATGAGTTTTTTCATTTTATTCTCGAAGAATTAAAAATTGTTTAGGGGTAGTGAGTACTGTCGTTTTATGTGTCTAGAAATTGACCTCTCTTGTGTTAGTCCTAGTGGCATTTATTTCGAATCATTGGGGTAGGGTTGAGTTGGGGTCTTATTAGTTGAAGGGGGCTGGCGCATTGGGTGCGGTGAAGGATCGAGAATTTACTGTTCGGACGATATAGGACAAGTATTCTGCCTTGAGTGGGATTTTTCCTCAGGCACCATCAGAGCTACTGATACCAATTAAGTCTTGCGTTGTGATAGTTATGTGTTTGCGCGTTGAGTTTCGCGGTGCTACTAGTCATTGCTGATTTTGGCTGAACTTGTGGGCGTTTCACGACTGAGGTGAATCAGGCAGTTCTCAAGCATAAGCCTTATGCCGAGGCCATTTATTTTTTAATTTCTAGGCGAGGGTTCTCGAACCGGATGTCGAGCAGCCAATATTGTTGAGTTTGAGTGTGCCAGGTGTTCGTGAAGTTTAGGATGTTAAACTTTTGCAATTAAGTTTTCAGTAGGTAGGGAGCTGCAGTATTTGCCGATCTGGGCGGACTGTTCGTGTTATTGGAAAAAGTAATTGTTCGTGCGGGAGTTAAATACTTTGATATGTGTTTGCAGATTTTAATTTGAGTTCCAATTATCACTTGTCGAGATCGCTTAATCTCGGATGTGGGGCCACGAAATGGCCGGGGGGCGACCTTGCGCACATTTGCAGCAAATTTTGCCTTTCGGGTTTTCGTCAAGCATGGCTGCGATGGACAGATTCCTCCCTCGGCAGTGAGGGTTGAGACGGCTACAAGCTCTGGATAAAATTTGTACAGCTAGATTGATTTGATTCTCAATATCATTTAATAATGAAAACCATTATTCAATGAGCCCAGGTCATGAGTTCTGCCTTGCACGAGCAGCCTTACCTTGAAAGCTGGCGCTGGATGAGCCGCCAGATCCGTTGCGCACTGGACCCGGACGAACCCCGTCTGATCGAGCATTACCTGGCCGAGGGGCGATACCTGGCCTGTTGCACGGCCACATCCGCCTGGACCGTTGCCGAAACCTCCTTCCGCTTGTTGATCGATACCGCGACCGATACCGCGTTGCCCTGGCACTGACGCAGCTTGTGCCTGGACCAGGCGTGGCGACCTCTGCGCGATATGGAGCGGTTGTCGTTGTGCAAGTGCCGGCTCAAGCGCTGGCAAAGCCATGCCTGGCGACTGGCGACCTGTTCGCTGTTGCCTTCCATTCCCCTGATTGAACTGGTGCAAGGATTTCCCGATGAGTAATACCCGTATCGAACGCGACAGCATGGGCGAGTTGCAGGTTCCGGAGCAGGCGTTGTATGGCGCGCAGACCCAGCGTGCGGTGCATAACTTTCCTATCAGCGGGCAGCGCATGCCGCGGGCTTTCATCCGGGCGCTGATCCTGGCCAAGGCCGCGGCGGCCAGGGCCAACGTCGAGCTGGGCCAGATCAGCCAGTCCCAGGGCAAGGCCATCGTCGATGCCGCCCAGGGGCTGCTGGAAGGTGACTTCATGCAGCACTTCCCGGTGGATGTGTTCCAGACCGGTTCCGGTACCAGTTCCAACATGAATGCCAACGAAGTGCTGGCGACCCTGGCCAGCCGGTTGCTGGGCGAGGGGGTCAACCCCAATGACCATGTGAACTGTGGCCAGAGCAGCAACGACATCATTCCCACCACCATCCATGTCAGTGCCGCCCTGACCTTGCACGAGCAACTGTTGCCGGCCTTGGTGCACCTGGTCGAGGTCATTGAGCGCAAGGCGTTGGAGGTGCACTCGTTCGTCAAGACCGGCCGCACCCACCTGATGGATGCCATGCCGGTACGCATGAGCCAGGTGCTGGAGGGGTGGGCGCAGCAGCTCAAGGCCAACATCGCGCATCTGCAGGATTTATTGCCGAGCCTGCAGGCCCTGGCCCAGGGCGGCACCGCCGTAGGTACGGGGATCAACGCGCATCCGGAGTTCGCCGCGCGTTTCAGCCGGCAGTTGAGCGAGCTGACCCAGGTGCAGTTCACCCCGGGCAAGAACCTGTTCGCCCTGATCGGCTCCCAGGACACCGCGGTAACCGTCTCCGGGCAACTGAAGGCAACGGCGGTTTCGCTGATGAAGATCGCCAACGACTTGCGCTGGATGAACTCGGGACCACTGGCCGGGTTGGGGGAAATCGAGCTGGAGGGCTTGCAACCTGGTTCGTCGATTATGCCTGGCAAGGTCAATCCGGTGATTCCGGAGGCGACGGCGATGGTGGCGGCCCAGGTGATCGGCAACGACAGCGCCATTACCGTGGCCGGGCAGTCGGGCAACTTCGAGCTCAACGTGATGCTGCCGATCATTGCCCAGAACCTGCTGGGCAGTATCGAGTTGCTGGCCAACTCCAGCCGCCTGCTGGCAGACAAGGCTATCGCCAGCTTCAAGGTCAATGAAGCGAAGCTCAAGGAAGCGCTCTCGCGCAACCCGATCCTGGTGACCGCCCTCAATCCGATCATCGGTTACCAGAAGGCCGCGCAGATCGCCAAGACCGCCTACAAACAGGGGCGTCCGGTGATCGATGTGGCACTTGAGCACACCGATTTGTCGCGCAGCCAACTGGAGATCCTGCTGGACCCGGAGAAACTCACCGCAGGCGGCGTGTAATCCCCGATAGCGCTTTGGAGGCCGATCATGGAGCACTGGAAACGCACGATTGAAAGGGCCAATCGCCTGTTCATGCAGGACGAGTTGGTGGATGCCCGTGAGTTCTACCTGCAAGCGCTGGCATTGGCCCAGGTGCTGTTCGAGCGCTGGCCTGATGCCGACGAAGCGGTGGCGGCCTGCGTGATCTCCCACCACAACCTGGCGGACCTGCATTTACGCCTGAATCAGCCGCAGGAGAGCGCGGAGTATCTTTGCGCTATCCACCAGCGCTTGTTGCAGGCCATGCAGGACAACCGCTTGCCCCTGGCGTTGCGTGAAGCGGCCCTGCGCCAAAGCAGCAAGACCTACCTCGAGCTGCTCAATTTCATCGGTGAGCACGGTGCATATCCCCGTTCCCATCGCTTGCTGGACAACAACGTCGCGCGGCTGTCACCAGGCAGCCCGCTATTCGACAGCCCCTCTTATGGAGTGCACTGATATGTCCTTTACCTTGCCTGCCTTGCCTTATGCCTACGACGCCCTGGAGCCGCATATCGATGCGCAAACCATGGAGATCCACTACACCAAGCACCACCAGACCTACATCAATAACCTCAATGCCGCGGTAGAAGGCACTGAATGGGCCGAGTGGGAGGTGGAGAGGCTGGTGGCCAGCATCCAGCAGTTGCCGGAAGGGTTGCGCGCCGCGGTAATCAACCAGGGAGGCGGCCACGCCAACCATTCGCTCTTCTGGGCGGTGATGACGCCTGCTGGCGGAGGCAAGCCTGATGGTGCGCTGGCGCAGGCCATCGATCGGCACCTGGGTGGTTTCGAGAGCTTCAAGGAGGCTTTCACCAAGGCCGCGCTGACCCGTTTCGGCAGCGGCTGGGCCTGGCTCTGCGTGACCCCGGAGAAAATCCTGGTGGTGGAAAGCAGCGGTAACCAGGACAGCCCGCTGATGAATGGCAACACACCGATTCTCGGCCTGGACGTCTGGGAGCACGCCTACTATTTGCGCTACCAGAATCGCCGGCCCGAATACATCAATGCCTTCTACAACGTGATCAATTGGCCCGAAGTTGCCCAGCGTTACCACGCCGCGATGGCCTGATTTTTCCTTGGATAACAAATAAGGCCGACTATGGGCACGGAGATATTGGCGATCAGCAGCGGACGGATGTTTCGTTATGCCTTCGGTTCGCTGCTGCTGTTGGCGGGTACCGCATTGCTGGTGGCTCAGGGACTGAACTGGCTGGCCCTGGAGCCACGCTTGTTACGTGCCCTGCAGGGGGGCTCGATCTGCGCCCTTGGCACAGCCCTGGGAGCGGTGCCGGTGCTGGTGATCCGCAAGATGCCAATCGCGGTGGGCGATACGCTGCTCGGCTTCGGCGCCGGGGTGATGCTGGCGGCGACGGCGTTTTCGCTGATCGTGCCGGGCATCGCCGCGGCCCAGGACCTGGGGTTGTCGGCCTGGGGCGCCAGTGGCCTGGTCTGCGCCGGGATCATGCTGGGCGCTCTCGGCCTGTTCCTGATGGACCTCAAGATTTCCAGCGGCGGTTCGCAGACCCTGGTGGGCACGCCGGAGCATCCGGTCATTGCACCGCGGATCTGGTTATTCGTCTTCGCCATCATGGCCCACAACATTCCAGAAGGCATGGCGGTCGGAGTGTCGGCCGGCGGCGGCATGGCCGACGCGGATAGCCTGGCCATGGGTATCGCGCTGCAGGATGTGCCGGAAGGGCTGGTAATCGCTCTGGTGTTGGCAGGTGCTGGAATGTCGCGGGTCAGGGCGTTCCTGATCGGCGCTGCTTCTGGCCTGGTGGAGCCAGTCTTCGCCCTGCTTTGTGCCTGGCTGGTGAGCCTGGCACAGGTACTGTTGCCCTTGGGGTTGGCCCTGGCGGCCGGAGCCATGCTGTTGGTGGTGACTCATGAGGTGATCCCCGAGTCCCGGCGCAATGGTCACGAAAGGCTTGCCAGTCTTGGCTTGTGTATCGGTTTTTGCCTGATGATGGTAATGGACACGGCACTCTCTTGAGTGCCGGATGGGTAATGCCCGGGCGGGCTTACTCGCCTTCGTCGAAGTAGTTGTTGATCAAGGCGACCAGAGCATCCAGCGCTTCCTGTTCCTGCTCACCCTCGGTCTTGAGGTGAATCTTGGTGCCCTTGCCGGCGGCGAGCATCATCATGGCCATGATGCTCTTGCCGTCGACCATGGACTCCGGCGTCCGGCCGGCGCGGATCTGGCAGGGAAACTGGCCGGCGACGCCGACGAACTTGGCTGAGGCGCGGGCATGCAGGCCCAGTTTGTTGATGATCTCGATTTCCAGAGCTGGCATCGCGGGATAGATCCTTTCAGCTAAGGTCGCGGTGGCGAACCTGGACGTTCTTCAGGGATTTTTGCAGGACCTGGCCCAGGCGCTCGGTCAGGTACACGGAACGATGGTGTCCACCGGTGCAGCCAATGGCGATGGTCACGTAGGCGCGATTGCTGGCGGCGAAGCGTGGCAACCACTTGAGCAGGTAGCTGGATATGTCCTGGAACATCTCTTCGACATCCGGTTGCGCAGCCAGGTATTGGGCCACGGGAGCATCCAGTCCGGACTGGGCGCGCAGTTCGGGTTTCCAGTATGGATTGGGCAGGCAACGCACATCGAACACCAGGTCGGCGTCCACCGGCATGCCACGCTTGAACCCGAAAGACTCCACCAGGAAGGCGGTGCCTGGCTCGGGCTGGTTCAACAGCCGCAGCTTGATGGTATCCCGCAGCTGATAGAGGTTGAGGTTGGTGGTGTTGACCTTGAGGTCGGCCAGGTCGACGATCGGTCCCAATAGCTGGGTCTCGTCATGGATGGCCTCGGCCAGCGAGCGGTTGGCGCTGCTCAATGGATGGCGCCGGCGGGTTTCCGAGAACCGCTTGAGCAGGGTTTCCTCGTCGGCGTCCAGGTACAGCACATCGCACTGTATGTGCCGGCTGCGTACTTCTTCCAGTAATTCCGGAAAACGCGACAGGTGGCTTGGCAGGTTGCGGGCGTCGATGGACACCGCCACCAGTGGCTGCGCCAACTCGGTATGGATCAACGCACGTTCGGCCAGCTCGGGCAACAGGCCGGCGGGCAGGTTGTCGATGCAGTAGTAGCCATGATCCTCCAGAACATCGAGGGCCGTGCTTTTACCTGAGCCGGAACGGCCGCTGACGATGATCAAACGCATGGTTACCGACCGTTCTGTTCGTCCAGCACGACCTGGTACAAGGCTTCGTTGCTGGTGGCGCTGCGCAGCCGGTCACGAACTTCCTTGCGATCGAGCATGCTGGCGATCTGCCGGAGCAGTTCCAGGTGCGCATCGGTGGCGGCCTCCGGGACCAGCAGTACGAACAGCAGGTCCACGGGGGCGCCGTCGATGGCATCGAAGTCGATCGGGGCGTCCAGGTGCATCAGCGCGCTGATGGGGGACTCGCAGCCTTTGAGGCGGCAATGAGGAATAGCGATGCCGTTGCCGAACCCGGTGGAGCCGAGTTTCTCGCGGGCGATCAGGCTCTCGAAAACGTCCTGCATTTCCAGATCAGGCACTTCACGGCTGATCAGGTTGGCAATTTGTTCGAGGGCGCGTTTTTTACTGCCGCCCGGCACGTTCACCAGGGAACGGCCGGGGGTCAGGATGCTTTCAAGTCGGATCATGGGAGGGGAGTATCAGCGACCCGTGCCTTGGAGAAGGTGGAGTTGCTTTTCCTTATGCTTTTTCAGTTGGCGGTCAAGCTTGTCCGTGAGCAGGTCGATTGCGGCATACATATCGTCATGTTCTGCATTGGCGACGACCTCCCCACCGTGGATGTGCAGGGTCGCTTCGATTTTCTGCTTCAGCTTCTCGACGGCCATGGTGACCTGCACATTGGTGATCTTGTCGAAATGGCGTTCCAGTCGGTCGAGTTTCTCGCCGATGTAGGCGCGCAGGGGTTCGGTCACTTCGAGTTGGTGTCCACTGATGTTGACTTGCATACAGCTTCTCCTTCGTTGCCAGTGCATAACGCGGCAGGCCGTTTTGCCTGCCACCTAGACTGTGTCTGAAACCAGCCTGCACAGCGATCGGGCTACCTTGCCCGATCATCGCTCGGCGGGCCTTCAAACACACTCCGAAACGCTTTGGCCAGCCCGGCGGCTACATCAACCGCTTGCGTTCGCTGGAAGGCGCGATCCCAAGGGATTCGCGGTACTTGGCGACGGTCCTGCGGGCTACCTGAATGCCTTGTGCCTCCAGTAAACCAGCGATCTTGCTGTCACTCAACGGCTTTTTCTGATTTTCCGCGGCCACCAGTTTCTTGATGATCGCGCGGATTGCCGTGGACGAGCATTCACCGCCTTCGGAGGTGCTGACGTGGCTCGAGAAAAAGTATTTCAGCTCATATATGCCCCGTGGGGTATGCATGAATTTCTGCGTGGTCACCCGGGAAATCGTCGATTCATGCATACCCACCGCTTCGGCGATGTCATGCAGGACCAGGGGCTTCATCGCTTCGTCGCCGTATTCCAGGAAGCCGCGTTGGTGCTCGACGATCTGGGTGGCGACCTTCATCAGGGTTTCGTTGCGGCTTTGCAGGCTCTTGATGAACCAGCGGGCCTCCTGCAACTGGTTGCGCATGAAGGTGTTGTCGGCGCTGGTATCGGCGCGGCGCACGAACCCTGCGTACTGGGCGTTGACCCGCAGGCGTGGCACGGATTCCTGGTTCAGCTCCACCAGCCAGCGTTCGTTGTCCTTGCGCACGATGACGTCCGGGACCACGTACTCGGCTTCGCTGGACTCGATCTGCGAACCCGGGCGTGGGTTGAGGCTCTGCACCAGCTCGATGACCTGGCGCAGTTCGTCTTCCTTGAGCTTCATGCGGCGCATCAGTTGGCTGTAGTCGCGGCTGCCCAGCAGGTCGATGTAGTCGCTGACCAGACGCTGCGCCTCGGCCAGCCAAGGGGTTTTCGCCGGCAGCTGGCGCAATTGCAGCAGCAGGCATTCGCCCAGGCTGCGGGCACCGATGCCGGCTGGCTCGAACTGCTGGATGCGATGCAACACGGCCTCGACTTCGTCCAGTTCGATATCCAGTTCGGGGTCGAAGGCTTCGAGAATCTCTTCCAGGGTTTCGTCCAGGTAGCCCTGGTTGTTGATGCAGTCGATCAGGGTCACCGCGATCAGGCGGTCGGTGTCGGACATGGGGGCCAGGTTCAGCTGCCAGAGCAAGTGGCTCTGCAAGCTCTCGCCAGCCGAGGTGCGGGTGGTGAAGTCCCACTCGTCATCATCGCTGCTGGGCAGGCTGCTGGCGCTGGTCTGGTACACATCTTCCCAGGCGGTATCCACCGGCAGCTCGTTGGGGATACGTTCGTTCCATTCACCGTCCTCGAGGCTGTCCACCGTCTGGGTGGTTTCCTGGTAGGAGGGTTCCTGGATCTCGGTGTTGGGTTTGGATTCGGTGTTGTCGGCCAGGGGGTCGCTGTTGTCGAAGTCGTCGCCCTCTTCCTGGCGTTCGAGCATCGGGTTGGACTCCAGGGCTTCCTGGATTTCCTGTTGCAGGTCCAGGGTCGACAGTTGGAGCAGGCGGATGGCCTGTTGCAGCTGCGGTGTCATCGTCAGCTGCTGGCCCATTCTCAGGACTAGCGATGGTTTCATGGCAGGGGCTTAACACCTTAATTGCCGGCGCACATGCGCCATCCACTACAGGGCGCCGGAGCGCCAAACATAAGCAAATTATATGCCTGAAACTGAAGTGTTTGCCTAGAGCGCTGTAACAATAAAGTTTGTGGGGTTTTATCGTCCCCAGCGCCCAGGCAATGGGTCCTGCACCTCAGCCCTTACAGGCGGAACTCATGGCCCAGGTAGACTTCCTTGACCAGTTCGTTGGCCAGGATGGTCTGGGAGTCGCCTTCGGCGATCAGTTGCCCGTCATTGACGATATAGGCGGTTTCACAGATGTCCAGGGTTTCGCGGACGTTGTGGTCGGTGATCAGCACGCCGATCCCCTTGGCCTTGAGGTGATGGATGATCTGCTTGATGTCGCCGACCGAGATCGGGTCCACGCCTGCGAAAGGTTCGTCCAGCAGGATGAACTTGGGGGCGGTGGCCAGGGCCCGGGCGATTTCCACGCGGCGGCGCTCGCCACCGGACAGGCTCATGCCGAGGTTGTCGCGGATGTGGTTGATGTGGAATTCCTGTAGCAGGCTTTCCAGCTCCTGGCGACGGCCAGCCTTGTCCAGTTCCTTGCGAGTCTCGAGGATGGCCATGATGTTGTCGGCCACCGACAGCTTGCGGAAGATCGAGGCTTCCTGGGGCAGGTAGCCGATACCGGCGCGGGCGCGGCCGTGCATCGGCTGGTGGCTGACGTCCAGGTCGTCGATCAGGACCCGGCCCTGGTCGGCCTGGACCAGGCCCACGATCATGTAGAAGCAGGTAGTCTTGCCGGCACCGTTGGGGCCAAGCAGGCCGACGATCTGGCCGCTGTCGATCGACAGGCTGACATCACGCACGACCTGGCGGCTCTTGTAGCTCTTGGCCAAGTGCTGGGCTTTGAGAGTTGCCATTACTGGGCCTTTTGCTCGTCGGTTTTCTTTTTCGGCTGGATGACCATGTCGATCCGCGGACGTGGCGCGGTAACCGAGCTGCCGTTGGCGCGGCCGGCGTTGGCCACTTGCTTGACGGTGTCGTAGACGATCTTCTCGCCTTCGGTGGTGTTGCCATCGTTGATGACCTTGGCCTTGTCGATCAGCACGATGCGGTTCTGCTGGGCATGGTACTGGATGGTCACGGCGTAGGCCTGGACCGGCTTCGGATCGGTTTGCTTCTGCAATTGCTCGAAGTAGGCCAGGTTGCCCACCGAGGTGACCACGTCGATTTCACCGGTCTTGGCTCGGGTGATGGTCACGGTATTGCCGGTGATCTTCATCGAACCCTGGGTGATGATCACGTCGCCCTTGTAGGTGGCCACGCCATTCTTGTCGTCGAGCTGGGCGTCATCGGCCTGGATGCGGATCGGCTGTTGGCTATCGTTCGGCAGAGCCCAGGCGCTCACGCTTCCCAGTGCTGCGCCCAGACTGAGCAAAATAGGGAGGGTTTTAACGAGCCTCATACTGTCCTCTTACGTTCGATAGCAGGTTCATCCTGCCGTCTTTCAAATACGCTTTCATTCCCTTGGCCGTGGTCACGCCGTCGGCGCCGTCGATTCTAACGGCTTGCTCGGTCTGCGCATATTGCTTCTGCGGGAATACTGTCATGCGGCTGGTGGTGATCAGCAGGTTGCGATTTCTCTCGTCGGTGCGGGCCACCCGGACCGAATCGATCAGCTCGACTTCGGTGCCATCGGGGTTGACCTCGCCACGCTCGCTCTGGACATGCCACGGGTAGGTAGTGCCTCGATACATCTGCAGGTCCGGCTTGGTCATCAGGGTCACTTCGCTGGCCTTGATGTGCTCGACCTTGTCCGAGGTCATCTCGTACTGGAGCTTGCCATCGGGCAGGTACTGCACGCTGTGGGCGTTGATCACGAAATAATCGATGGCGCTTTCGTCGACCTGCACCACAGGCTTGTCGAGAAACCGTTCCGGGCTGATGTTCCAGTAACCGACCGCCGCGAACAGCAGGGCGATGGTCCCGAAGATCAGGATGTTGCGAATTTTTTTGCTCAGCATCGGCGGGGCCCTATAAATAAGCAGCGTTGGCTGCTTCGAGGCGGTCCTGGGCATGCAGGATCAGCTCGCAAAACTCGCGGGCCGCACCTTCGCCGCCCCGCGCCGTGGTAATGCCATGGGCATGCTCGCGGACGAACGGGGCCGCGTTGGCGACCGCCATGCCCAGGCCGACGCGGCGGATCACCGGCAGGTCGGGCAGGTCATCGCCCAGATAGGCGACCTGTTCATAGCTTAGGCCCAGTTGGGCGAGAAGTTCGTCCAATACCACCAGTTTGTCTTCGCGGCCCTGATACAGGTGGGGAATCCCCAGGTTCTTGGCCCGGCGCTCCACTACTGGCGTCTTGCGACCGCTGATGATGGCCGTTTGCACTCCAGCTGCCATGAGCATCTTGATGCCCTGGCCATCGAGGGTGTTGAAGGTCTTGAATTCGCTGCCATCCTCGAGGAAGTACAGGCGCCCGTCGGTCAGTACGCCGTCGACGTCGAAGACCGCCAGCTTGATGTGCTTGCCGCGTTGCAGCAGGTCGTCGTTCATTTACATCACTCCCGCGCGCAGCAGGTCGGACAGGTTGAAGGCGCCAATCGGTCGGTCCTCGTCATCCACCACGATCAGGGCGTTGATTCGATTGTCTTCCATGATCTTCAAGGCTTCGGCTGCCAGCATTTCGGCGCGTGCCGTCTTGCCGCGCAGGGTCATGACTTCATCGATGACGGTGCGATGGATATCGATGTTGCGGTCCAGGGTGCGGCGCAAGTCGCCGTCGGTGAAGATTCCGGCCAGGCGCCCATCGGCCTCGACGATAGCGGTCATGCCCAGGCCCTTGCGGCTCATCTCCATCAGGGCATCCTTGAGCAGGGTGCCGCGCTGGACCTGCGGCAGCTGTGCGCCGGCGTGCATGATGTTCTCGACCTTCAGCAGCAGGCGGCGGCCCAGTGCTCCGCCTGGATGGGAGAAGGCGAAGTCTTCGGCGGTGAAGCCGCGGGCTTCCAGTAGCGCCACGGCCAGGGCATCGCCCATGACCAGGGCCGCGGTGGTGGACGAAGTTGGTGCCAGGTTCAGCGGGCAGGCTTCATGTTCGATATGGGCGTTGAGGTTGACGTCGGCGGCCTTGGCCAGCGGCGAATCAGGGTTGCCGGTGATACTGATCAGCTGGATGCCCAGGCGTTTGATCAGTGGCAGCAGGGTCACGATTTCATGGGTGGAGCCGGAGTTGGAAAGGGCGAGGATCACATCGTCGCGAGTGATCATGCCCATGTCGCCATGGCTGGCTTCGGCCGGGTGAACGAAGAAGGCCGTGGTTCCGGTGCTGGCCAGGGTGGCGGCGATCTTGTTGCCGATGTGCCCGGACTTGCCCATGCCGACCACTACTACTCGACCTTTGCTGGCCAGAATCATCTCGCAAGCACGTACGAAATCTGCATCGATATGGGGCAGCAAGCTCTCTACTGCCTGGATTTCGAGGCGGATTGTGCGTTGTGCCGATTGAATCAGGTCGCTGGATTGACTCATGTCTGAAATCGTATAGCCCGATGAAAAGGCGGCGATTATAGCGGTAATGATCGAATCCCTCACGCAAGTTCGTCAGCCTTTGTCTACTTGCGCAGGGAAACCGGCGATTTTGCCTGTCCTATACCTGAACGGTCATGGCTTCGGCCTTGGGGGCTCTGCACCAGCAGTGATATAGTTCGCCGCCAGTTCGGCCTGCCCAGGGGCACGTGCTTTCGAGAGAGAGCCTAGCGTCCGAGTGTTAGGCTGCATCGCAAGGAGTTTAGATGAGTGCCGACAACGCTTACGCGGTCGAGCTGAAGGGCGTTTCCTTCAAGCGCGGTACGCGCAGCATATTCAATGACGTGGATATCCGTATTCCGCGGGGCAAGGTCACCGGCATCATGGGGCCTTCCGGTTGTGGGAAAACTACCCTGTTGCGCTTGATGGGCATGCAGTTGCGGCCCAGCAGTGGCGAGGTCTGGGTCAATGGCCAGAACCTGCCGGCTCTCTCGCGCAGCGACCTGTTCGATGCGCGCAAGCAGATGGGCGTTCTGTTCCAGAGCGGTGCGCTGTTCACCGACCTGGATGTCTTCGAGAACGTGGCCTTTCCGCTGCGGGTGCATACCCAGCTGCCTGACGAAATGATTCGTGACATTGTCCTGCTCAAGCTGCAGGCGGTGGGGCTGCGTGGGGCCGTCGACCTCATGCCCGACGAGCTTTCAGGCGGCATGAAACGCCGGGTCGCCCTGGCCCGCGCCATCGCCCTGGACCCGCAGATCCTCATGTACGACGAGCCTTTCGTGGGCCAGGACCCGATCGCGATGGGGGTGTTGGTGCGCCTGATTCGGCTGCTCAACGATGCCCTGGGTATCACCAGCATCGTGGTGTCCCATGACCTGGCGGAAACCGCGAGCATCGCCGACTACCTGTATGTAGTGGGTGACGGCCAGGTATTGGGCCAGGGAACTCCTGCCGAGTTGATGGACTCCGACAATCCGCGTATCCGGCAATTCATGAAGGGCGATCCCGACGGCCCGGTACCGTTTCACTTTCCAGCGCCGGACTACCGCGCAGATCTTCTGGGGAAGCGCTGATGCGCAAGATATCGTTAATCGAGAGGATTCGCCTCTTCGGTCGCTCAGGCATCGATGTCCTGGCGGTACTGGGGCGTTCCACCCTGTTCCTGTTCCATGCGCTGCTCGGCCGCGGCAGCATCGGCGGTGGTTTCGGCCTGTTGGTCAAGCAACTGCATTCAGTGGGCGTCATGTCCCTGGTAATCATCGTCGTGTCCGGGATCTTCATCGGCATGGTGCTGGCGTTGCAGGGCTTCAACATCCTTTCCAGCTACGGTTCGGAGCAGGCCGTAGGCCAGATGGTCGCCCTGACCCTGCTGCGTGAACTGGGGCCGGTAGTCACCGCGCTGTTGTTCGCCGGGCGTGCCGGTTCGGCGTTGACCGCCGAGATCGGCAACATGAAGTCCACCGAGCAGCTCTCCAGCCTGGAGATGATCGGTGTCGACCCGCTCAAGTACATCATCGCCCCGCGCCTGTGGGCCGGTTTCATCTCCTTGCCCCTGCTGGCCATGATCTTCTGCGTGGTGGGTATATGGGGTGGCTCGTGGGTGGCTGTCGACTGGCTGGGAGTCTATGAAGGCTCCTACTGGGCGAACATGCAGAACAGCGTGAACTTCAGCAGCGACGTGCTCAATGGCGTGATCAAGAGCATCGTCTTTGCCTTTGTAGTGACTTGGATCGCCGTATTCCAAGGCTACGACTGTGAGCCCACTTCAGAGGGCATCAGCCGTGCCACCACCAAGACCGTGGTATACGCCTCGCTGGCTGTACTGGGCTTGGACTTTATTCTGACCGCCTTGATGTTTGGAGATTTCTGATGCAAAACCGCACCCTGGAAATCGGTGTCGGCCTTTTCCTGCTGGCCGGCATCCTGGCTTTGCTGTTGCTTGCCCTGCGGGTCAGTGGCTTGTCTCCGACCGCGAGCACCGATACCTATAAACTTTATGCCTACTTCGACAATATCGCCGGTTTGACGGTCAGAGCTAAGGTGACCATGGCCGGGGTGACCATCGGCAAAGTCACGGCAATCGATCTGGACCGCGACAGCTTCACTGGCCGGGTGACGATGCAACTGGAAAAACGCGTGGATAACCTGCCGACCGACTCCACTGCATCTATCCTGACTGCTGGCCTGTTGGGTGAGAAATACATCGGTATCAGCGTGGGTGGGGAAGAAGCCCTGCTCAAGGATGGTGGAACCATCCACGACACCCAGTCGTCGCTGGTATTGGAAGACCTGATCGGTAAATTCCTGCTCAATACCGTTAGCAAAGACGCCAAATGAGGAGTTTTTCGATGATTTCTATCTTGCGACGTGGCCTGCTGGTGCTGCTCGCTGCGCTGCCGTTGCTGGCCAATGCGGCGAATCCGACCTCCGCCCATGACCTGGTGCAGGACACTACCAACCGCTTGTTGGCGGACCTTGCGGCCAATAAGGAGAAGTACAAGCAAAGCCCGAACGACTTCTACAACGCCCTGAACGGCATTGTCGGCCCGGCGGTGGATGCCGACGGCATCTCCCGCAGCATCATGACCGTGAAGTATTCACGCAAGGCCACCCCGGAGCAGATGTCGCGCTTCCAGGAGAACTTCAAGCGCAGCCTGATCCAGTTCTATGGCAATGCGTTGCTGGAATACAACAACCAAGGCATCACCATTTCTCCTCCCAAGGATGAAAGCGGCACCCGTACCAGCGTCGACATGCAGGTCAAGGGCAATAATGGGGCCATCTATCCGGTGTCCTACACCTTGGAGAAGATCAGCGGCGAGTGGAAAATTCGTAACGTGATCATCAATGGCATCAACATCGGCAAGCTGTTCCGCGATCAGTTCGCCGATGCCATGCAGCGCAACGGCAACAACCTGGACAAGACCATCGACGGTTGGGCCGGTGAAGTGGCCAAGGCCAAGGAAGCCACCGACAAGGCTGCGCCAAAGGCCGAGCAATGAGCGAGTCGGGCGTGCGCCTCGGTACTGCCGGGGAGTTGTTGATCAGCGGCGTGCTGGACTATCGCAGCGGCCCGGGCCTGCGCAAACAGGGCCAGGCGCTGATCAAGTCGAGCCAGGCCCCGGTGCTGGTGCTCGACTGCTCGGCGGTAGAACGCTCCAGCAGTGTCGGCCTGGCCCTATTGCTGGCCTTCATGCGCGATGCTCAGGCGTTGGGCAAGGCCGTGAGCGTGCGTGCACTTCCGGACGGCATGAAGGAAATCGCCGAGGTGTCCGGGGTAACCGAGATCCTCGCGCAGCCCTAGTCGCCAACGGGTCACGCAAAGCCCCCCGTCAGAGTCCTGCTTATGCGGGGTTCGCAGGCGCGGGGCTTTTTTGTATGATGTCCGACCCGCGCGCACAGGGCGCCGATTGAGGTTGAGCATGCAGGCCAACGAAGTGAAGAGCTTTCTCGAAGGAAAGCTGCCCGGAACTCAGGTAGAAGTTGAGGGCGAAGGCTGCAACTTTCAGCTGAACGTGATTAGCGACGAACTGTCGGCCTTGAGCCCGGTTAAGCGTCAGCAGAGCATCTATGCCCATTTGAATCCATGGATTGCCGATGGCAGCATCCACGCGATCACCATGAAATTTTTCAGCCGCGCGGCCTGGGCCGAGCGCACCTGAGCCCAAGGGCGTCGAGACTCTTATGGATAAATTGATTATTACCGGCGGCGCTCGCCTCGATGGCGAGATCCGCATTTCCGGGGCCAAGAACTCCGCGCTGCCTATCCTGGCGGCAACCCTGCTGTGCGATGGCCCGGTCACCGTGGCCAACCTGCCGCACCTGCACGACATCACCACCATGATCGAGCTGTTCGGTCGCATGGGCATCGAGCCTGTGATCGACGAAAAGCTCAGCGTCGAGATCGACCCGCGCACCATCAAGACCCTGGTGGCGCCTTACGAGCTGGTCAAGACCATGCGTGCCTCGATCCTGGTGCTGGGGCCGATGGTCGCGCGCTTCGGCGAGGCCGAAGTGGCGCTGCCCGGCGGCTGTGCCATCGGTTCGCGTCCGGTGGACCTGCACATCCGCGGCCTGGAAGCCATGGGCGCGAAGATCGACGTCGAAGGCGGCTATATCAAGGCCCGTGCCCCCGAAGGCGGCCTGCGTGGCGCGAACTTCTTCTTCGATACCGTGAGCGTGACCGGTACCGAGAACATCATGATGGCGGCGGCCCTGGCCAAGGGCCGCAGCGTGCTGCAGAACGCCGCCCGCGAGCCCGAAGTCGTCGACCTGGCGAACTTCCTGAACGCCATGGGCGCGAAGATCTCCGGCGCCGGCACCGACACCATCACCATCGATGGCGTCGAGCGCCTGCACTCGGCTACCTACAGGGTGATGCCCGACCGTATCGAGACCGGCACCTACCTGGTGGCCGCGGCCGTTACCGGTGGCCGGGTGAAGGTCAAGGACACCGATCCGACCATCCTGGAAGCCGTACTGGAGAAGCTCAAGGAAGCGGGCGCCGAAGTCACCACCGGCAGCGACTGGATCGAGCTGGACATGCACGGCAAGCGCCCCAAGGCGGTCAACGTGCGTACCGCTCCATACCCGGCGTTCCCGACTGACATGCAGGCGCAGTTCATTTCCCTGAACGCGATTGCCGAAGGCACCGGCGCGGTGATCGAGACCATCTTCGAGAACCGCTTCATGCATGTGTACGAGTTGCACCGCATGGGCGCCAAGATCCAGGTCGAAGGCAACACCGCCATCGTCACCGGCGCCGACCTGCTCAAGGGCGCGCCAGTGATGGCCACCGACCTGCGGGCCTCGGCCAGCCTGGTGATCTCGGCCCTGATGGCCGAAGGCGATACCCTGATCGATCGCATCTACCACATCGACCGTGGCTACGAGTGCATCGAAGAAAAACTGCAGATGCTGGGCGCGAAGATCCGCCGCGTACCGGGCTAGCCTGCCGTGGGCACAGGGAGGTGCCACAGATTCTTGTTCCACGTCGAGCCTGTCTTCAGGCTCGACGCATGTCTGGCGCCGTTTGCGTCCGGGCATCAGTCGCCGCATAAGGACTTACGTTACTCATGTTGACCATCGCACTGTCCAAGGGCCGTATCCTCGACGACACGCTGCCGCTTCTGGCTGAAGCGGGCATCGTGCCAACCGAGAATCCGGACAAGAGCCGCAAACTGATCATCCCCACGACCCAGGACGATGTACGCCTGCTGATCGTGCGTGCCACCGACGTGCCGACCTATGTCGAGCATGGCGCCGCTGATCTCGGGGTGGCCGGCAAGGACGTCCTGATGGAGTACGGCAGCCAGGGCCTGTACGAGCCGCTGGACCTGCAGATCGCCAAGTGCAAGTTGATGACTGCCGGCGCCATCGGTGCCCAGGAGCCCAAGGGCCGCCTGCGGATCGCCACCAAGTTCGTCAACGTGGCCAAGCGCTACTACGCCGAGCAGGGTCGCCAGGTGGACATCATCAAGCTCTATGGTTCCATGGAGCTGGCACCGCTGATCGGCCTGGCGGACAAGATCATCGACGTGGTCGATACCGGCAATACCCTGCGAGCCAATGGCCTGGAACCCCAGGAACTGATCGCTACCATCAGCTCCCGCCTGGTGGTCAACAAGGCATCCATGAAGATGCAGCACGCCCGCATCCAGTTGCTCATCGATACCCTGCGCAAGGCAGTGGAATCGCGACACCGCGGCTGACTCACATGCGTGGCCCCCGAGCCGCGCCCATCTATCCGCGTCATACCCAGCATGCTCAGGTGCCCACGCGGATGGCCTGGTAGTCTTGCGGCGCCTGAGTCATGCAAAACCAAGCTTGTCCTTTTGTGCATTCGCCAATCAATGAGGCCTTCGCTATGACCGCTCCCACTGCAATTCGCCGACTCAACGCTGCCGATGCGGATTTCGCCCGACATCTGGATCATCTGCTGAGCTGGGAAAGCGTGTCCGACGACGCGGTCAACCAGCGTGTGCTCGACATCATCAAGGCCGTGCGCGAGCGCGGTGATGCGGCGCTGGTGGAGTTCACCCAGCGTTTCGACGGTGTCGAGGCCAAGGCCATCGATGACCTGATCCTCGACCGTGCCCGCCTGGAGCTGGCCCTGACCCGCATCACCCCGGTACAGCGCGAGGCCCTGGAAAAGGCCGCCAACCGCGTGCGCGTCTACCATGAGCGGCAGAAGCAGGACTCCTGGCAGTACACCGAGGCCGATGGCACCGTGCTCGGCCAGAAGGTCACGCCCCTGGACCGTGCCGGCCTGTACGTGCCGGGTGGCAAGGCGTCGTATCCGTCTTCGGTGCTGATGAACGCCATCCCGGCGAAAGTTGCCGGCGTCTCCGAGGTGGTGATGGTGGTGCCGACTCCTCGTGGCGAGGTCAACGAGCTGGTGCTGGCCGCCGCCTGCATCGCCGGGGTCGACCGGGTGTTCACCATCGGTGGCGCCCAGGCCGTGGCCGCGCTGGCCTATGGCACCCAGAGCGTGCCCCAGGTGGACAAGATCGTCGGTCCGGGCAACATCTATGTGGCCACCGCCAAGCGGCATGTATTCGGCCAGGTCGGTATCGACATGATCGCCGGTCCCTCGGAGATCCTGGTGGTGTGCGATGGCCAGACCGATCCGGACTGGATCGCCATGGATCTGTTTTCCCAGGCCGAGCATGATGAGGATGCCCAGGCGATCCTGGTCAGCCCGGATGCCGAGTTCCTCGATCGGGTAGCCGCCAGCATCGCCAAGCTGCTACCGACCATGGAGCGGGCCGAGATCATCAACACCTCGATCAATGGCCGGGGCGCGCTGATCCAGGTCCGCGACATGCAGCAAGCCATCGAGGTGGCCAACCGCATCGCTCCCGAGCACCTGGAGCTATCGGTGGCCGACCCGCAAGCCTGGTTGCCGCAGATCCGCCACGCCGGGGCGATCTTCATGGGCCGCCACACTTCGGAGGCCTTGGGTGACTACTGCGCCGGCCCGAACCACGTGCTGCCGACTTCCGGCACCGCGCGTTTTTCCTCGCCGCTGGGGGTGTATGACTTCCAGAAGCGCTCGTCGATCATCTTCTGTTCCGAGCAGGGCGCATCCGAACTGGGCCGTACGGCCTCGGTGCTGGCCCGTGGCGAGTCGCTGACCGCCCACGCCCGCAGCGCTGAATACCGTATCGTCGACGACCAAGATCAGGGGCAATGAGCATGAGCAAATTCTGGAGTCCGTTCGTCAAGAACCTGGTGCCCTACGTACCGGGCGAACAACCCAAGCTGACCAAGCTGGTCAAGCTCAACACCAACGAAAATCCCTATGGCCCGTCGCCCAAGGCCCTGGCCGCAATGCAGGCCGAGCTCAACGACAACCTGCGGCTGTACCCCGATCCCAACAGCGACCTGCTCAAGCAGTCGGTGGCCAGCTACTACGGGGTGAAGGCCAACCAGGTGTTCCTCGGCAACGGTTCCGACGAAGTCCTGGCGCACATCTTCCATGGCCTGCTGCAACAGGACCTGCCGCTGCTATTCCCGGACATCAGCTACAGCTTCTATCCGGTGTATTGCGGCCTGTATGGCATCGATTTCGACGCGGTGCCGCTGGACGAGCAATTCCAGATCCGCGTGGCCGACTACGCCAAGCCCAATGGCGGCATCATTTTCCCCAACCCGAATGCGCCTACCGGTTGCCTGTTGGCCCTGGAGGCGGTGGAGCAGATCCTCAAGGCCAGCCCCGATTCGGTGGTGGTCGTGGATGAGGCCTACATCGATTTCGGTGGCCAGACCGCCATCAGCCTGGTGGACCGCTACCCGAACCTGCTGGTGACCCAGACCCTGTCCAAGTCCCGTTCCCTGGCGGGTTTGCGGGTGGGCCTGGCGGTCGGGCATCCGGACCTGATCGAGGCCCTGGAACGGGTCAAGAACAGCTTCAACTCCTACCCCCTGGATCGCCTGGCGATCGTCGGTGCAGCCGCGGCTTTCGAAGATCGCGAGTACTTCCAGAAGACTTGCCAGCAGGTAATTGAAAGTCGCGAATGGCTGGTGGCGCAGTTGCAGGCCAAGGGTTTCGAAGTGCTGCCTTCGGCGGCCAACTTCATCTTTGCCCGCCACCCGCAACACGATGCCGCGGGCCTGGCAGCCAAGCTGCGTGAACAGGGGGTGATCGTGCGCCACTTCAAGCAGCAGCGGATTGCCCAGTTCCTGCGGATCAGCATCGGCACGCCGGAGCAGAACCAGGCCCTGGTCGACGGATTGGGGCAGCTCTAAGCGGCAAGCTGGAAGTCCAGGGCATGTGCCTGGGGCTTCTCGCTTGCAGCTAAAGACTTGCCGCTCGCTATTGCCGCCTGCGGCTGCGCTCACTCATGGTGCGGTTCTCCGAGGAAGGTCAGGGAGCTGAACGGGCCGCGGGAGGCAGCGTCGGGGGTGCCCTTGAGGGGGCCTCGACCTGCGCGGGGATCGCGCTCAAGCCCTCGTTGCGCACCAGCACCTGGGTGCGACCCTGGGCATCGGTCTCGGTGCCCAGGGTATTGGGTGCATTGCGGTCATTTCTTACCCGCTTCACTCCCGCCGCTGTCTGGCCGTCGAGCAGGACCCGCACCGGCAGGCTCTTGCCGGGCCCCACCAGTAGCGGGTCGGTCTCGGGCAGGATCACCCGCTTGATTTGCCTGAGGTTGGGCAGCTTCGCACCAGGCTGATGGATCGCCTACGACGTGCTGGTCGAGCGCTATGCCTTCAATCCCGGGGGCGGCGGGGCAGGGCGTCGGCGCGGCTAGCGCATTCCTCGGACAAGCCCTGGATCTCGACCTTCTTCGGCCGGGGTGTGGACGGTGGCGAAGGCACCTGCAATCACGCGCGAGTCCTGTCGGCCGACGGTGTCCGCAAACGCTTCAGCCGTGCCAACCGGGTAGGGAGAAAATGCCCCGGGACACGCTTACCCACAGCGGACGTTCGAGAGTGCTGAAGCAGCCGCCCGATCAACTCTGGCGCAGTTGCCGTGGGGTCGAGTTCAGCAGTCGGCGTATCAAGCGCCGGAGAGCTGTCGCGTCCTGATAGCCGACCTGCGCCGAGACCGCTTCGACGGAATATTCGCCGGATTCGAGCAGCACTCGGGCCTTGTTCAGTTGCACTCGCTGGATCAACTGCCGAGTAGAGTGCCCCGTCGCCTTGTGGACGTGACGCGACAGGGTCCGCTCGGACATGCCGACGCTCGCAGCGAGTGCCTTGACGCCGGGTAGGTCCGGCAGCGAGTCCTCGATCTGTGAGGTCAGGCGCGAGACCAGGGCATTGCCCTGCACCAGCATGGCGGGGATCACGAACGGCGACTGCAGCTGTCGGCGGTCGAGGAGCAGAGCCTTGCTCACGGAGTTGGCGATTTCGGGCGACAAGCGTCGGCGAAGCAGATGCAGCATGAGGTCTGTTTGAGCGAAGGCGGCCCCCGCGGTGGTCAACGGAGGGTCGGCCAGTACCATGAAGTCAGGGTCGACACGGCAGCCCGGAGCGATTTTCTGCAGGTGTGGTGCCAGCCACCAGGAGGTAGTCACCCGCCGCCCCTCCAGCAGTCCGGCTGCATGCAGCAGGAAGACCGCAGAGCATGACGCGGCGATCTCCTGGCCGTTTGCGACGTGGGTATTTAGCGCCGAGAGCAGAGGGCTCGCCCAGGGTTCTTCGAGGCGCTGCTGAAGCAGGTCGATGTCGCCGACGCCAATACCCGGTATGACCCAGCAGGAGTTGTCCTGGACGTCAGGCTCGATCGGTTCCACCGGCAGTTGCAGACCATGCGCCAGCGTCACCGAGCCGGGGCGAGGACCACATATCCGCCAGCGTGGCGTGGCCAGGCCGCGCCGCTCGCCGACGCTTGCCGCGGTGGCGAGTATGTCCAGAGTAGAGGCCACGCTCGAGGCGAATGCTCCCGGTATGACCACAATGGTGAAATCGTACATTGTCTGATTGTGCTCGAAAGAGGACGGATCAGACACTTTTGCCAGAGGTGGACGCCAGGCTCAATAGCGGCTCAATCCATTGCCAAGGTTTCAGCCATGCCCAACATCCTGATCAAGGTACCCACCGGAGCTTTCAGCGATCAGCAACGAAAGCGACTATTGACGTGCGTCAGCGAGGCAGCCATCGCTCATGAGCACATGGGAAGCGATCCTCGACAGCGCAGCCTGTGCTGGGTGCTCATCGAGGAAGTGCGGGCTGCCGACTGGCTCTGTGGGGGAATCAGCGTGCACGCTCATGCGATTCCCTGCATCGTTCTGGTCAAGGTGCCTGCTGGCGTCCTTGATGAGCAGATGCGCAAGGACTACGTGTTGGGCCTGCACCAGGCCATCGAAAAAAGTACAGAGCCGGATGACGGTCGCATGCTGATGACTTCGATACAGCTAACGGACGTTGCCGATGGCACATGGGGGGCGAATGGCAGTCTTTGGAGACTTGCCGATTTCACTCGAGCTGCCGGGTACGGGCATCTCCTTCCTAGTACCTGACCGGGGCGGGAGGCTAGAAGCGGCTGCAATCTTTCCTCCCGCATAAGTGCGCCATTGGCCGTACACCCCTCGATGTTGCCGCGTCGCTGTTCGGTCCACAGGCCATGGGCCACGGCCTGGTTGGTGCCCAGGGGGCCGAGCGGGCGCGGCAGGGCAATGGTTTGCGAAGGTTGCCTGGCGGTTCTCTTCTACAGGTTGAGTGTCAGGCTGACGGTGAAGTTGCGCGGCTCTCCCGGGGTGACCCAGTAGTTGCTGTAGGAGCGCTCGTAGTACTTCTCGTCGAACAGGTTGTTCAGGTTCAGGCCCAGGGTCAGGTTGTCGCTGGCCTTGTAGTGGGCCAACAGGTCCAGGGTGCGGTAGGCGGGCAGTTCGAAGCGGCCTCCGGCCTCGCCCGAACGGTCGCCGACGTAGGTCAGGGCCACGCCGATATCCGAGCCCTTGAGGCGACCGTCCTGGAACTCATGGACCACCAGCAGGCTGCCACTGTGCCTGGCCACCCCGAGAATGCGGCTACCGGCGGGAATTGCCTGGTCGCCCTTGGTGACTTCGGCGTCGATCAGTGCATAGGCGCCAATCACCCGTACGGCGTCGGTCAACTGCCCACTGAACTGCAAATCGAAGCCCTGGCTGCGGGCCTTGCCCATGGCGCGACTGGAGTCGGTGTTCGGGTCCAGGGCGAGCACGTTTTCCTTGTCGATATGGAAAGCGGCGAGGGTCGCGCTCAAGCGCTCGTCGAACAGTTCGCTCTTGATCCCCACTTCGTAGCCGACACCTTCTTCTGGCTTGAATGATTTGCCGGCGGCGTCCAGGCCGTTGTTGGGCTTGAACGAGGTGGAGGCGTTGGCGAACAGGCCGAGCTGCGGAGTCAGTTGATACAGGAGGCCGGCGCGTTGGGTCAGGGCGTCGTGATCCTGGCGGCTGCGCTGGCCGGTGGCGTGGTCGTCGATCCGTTGCTCGAAATGTTCGAAACGCGCGCCCAGCATGCCGCGCAGGCGTTCGCTGAAGACGATCTGGTCCTGCAGGTTCAGGGCGCGGCTTTCGACGTGCTCGAAAAAGTCAGTGCCGGAGCGTTTGCCGTCGGGCTTGGCCTGGCCGTAGACCGGGTTGTAGATATCGATGGCATAGGGGCTGCCAGCAATGGTGGTGACCCGCTCATTCTTGCGGTAGTTCTCGTATTCGCTGCCGAGCAGCAGTTCGTGCTGCCAGCTGCCGAGGTCGAACAGGCCGCGCAGTTCCAGCTGGGTGATGCTGTCGTGCCAATCGTTGTCGCGCTCGCGGTAGCGTCGGTTGACCGTGTGTCCATCTGCATTCAGGGGACGGGGTTCCGAGGCGAAGCCCCACAGCTTGCCCTCCTTGTAGTGGCTGGCCAGGCGCAGCTTCCAGTTGTCGTCGAGGTGATGTTCCAGGCTGGCCTGGAGCAGGTTGTTGTGATTGTCGATGTTGCCGTCGTCGGGCTCGCCGAGGAAGGTCGAGCGCGAGACGCCACTCCAGCGGTTGCCGGGGGCGACGATGCCACGGTCGAAGGTCGAGCTGTGGCGGACGAACTCGCTTTCCAGCAGCAGGCTGGTGTCCGGGTTCAACTGCCAGCTCAAGGACGGGGCGACGAATACCCGGCGACTGTCGACGTGCTCGCGAAAGCCGTGGTTGTCCTCCACCGCCAGGTTGACCCGCGACAGCAGGTCGCCCTGGTCGTCGAGCGGGCTGTTGAGGTCCAGTTCGGTGCGGTAGCGATCCCAGCTGCCGGCACTGGTGCGCAGGGTGGCGAATGCCTGTGGCTGGGGCTTCTTGGTGACGATGTTCACCGTGCCCCCGGGGTCGCCACGGCCGTAGAGGCTGGCGGCCGGGCCCTTGAGCACTTCGATGCGTTCGATGCTGGCGGTGTCCGGGGTGCTGGGGTAGCCACGATTGGCGCTGAAGCCGTCCTTGTAGAACTCCGAGGTGGTGAAGCCGCGGATGCTGTATTCATACAAGGTCAGGCCGCCGAAGTTGTTCTGCTTCGCGACGCCGCCGGCGAAGTCCAGGGCCCGCTCGACGTTACTGCTGCCCAGGTCCTGGAGTACGCTGGCGGGGATCACGCTGATGGACTGCGGGATCTCGCGAATCGCCGTATCGGTCTTGGTGGCGCTGGCGGAGCGGGTGGCCCGGTAGCCCTTGACCGGGCCCGTGGCGGATTCGGACTCGCCGCTGATGCGGATGGTCTCCAGTTCCATCGGCTGCGGTTCTTCGGCGTACACAGGATCGGCCAGCAGGCCCAGGGCCAGGCCTGCCAGGGGGAGGATTCTTCGGGGCGTCATGAGGCTGTTCCAATAGTGATATTGAAACAATATAACATGACCAATGAGAATCTATATTGTTAGCCCGGCATGGCCGGGCTCACCTCATTCCTCTTCCTTGACGGGCGCGGGGGGCGGTCGCAGGCCGATCTCGGCCGTCAGCTTGAGCTCCTTGCCGTTGCGCATGACCTGGATCGCCACCTTCTCGGTGGGTTTGATCCGGGCCACCTGGTTCATCGAGCGGCGGCCGTCGCCGGCAGGTTCGCCATCGATACTGAGGATCACGTCGCCCAGTTGCATGCCGGCCTTTTGCGCCGGGCCATCGCGGAAGATGCCCGCCACCACGATGCCCGGGCGCCCGGCCAGCCCGAAGGACTCCGCCAGCTCCTGGGTCAGCGGTTGTACTTCGATTCCCAGCCAGCCACGGATGACCTGGCCGTGTTCGATGATCGACTTCATCACTTCCATGGCCAGCTTGATCGGGATGGCGAAGCCGATGCCCTGGGAGCCGCCGGACTTGGAGAAGATCGCGGTGTTGATGCCGGTCAGGTTGCCGTTGGCGTCCACCAGGGCGCCGCCGGAGTTGCCCGGGTTGATCGCCGCATCGGTCTGGATGAAGTCTTCGTAGTTGTTCAGGCCCAGCTGGTTGCGGCCAGTGGCGCTGATGATGCCCATGGTCACGGTCTGGCCTACCCCGAACGGGTTGCCGATGGCCAGGGCGACGTCGCCGACGCGGACGTTTTCCGAGCGGCCGACGGTGATCGAGGGCAGGTTCTTCAGGTCGATCTTGAGCACCGCCAGGTCGGTTTCCGGATCGCTGCCGATGACCCGGGCCAGGGTTTCCCGGCCGTCCTTGAGGGCCACCACGATTTGCTCGGCGCCGGAGGTCACGTGGTTGTTGGTCAGCAGGTAGCCTTCGGGACTCATGATCACCCCGGAGCCCAGGCTCGATTCCATGCGCTGCTGCTTGGGCAGGTTGTCGCCGAAGAAGCGCCGGAACTGCGGGTCCTCGAACAGCGGGTGGGCCGGGCGGTTGATCACCTTGGTGGTGTACAGGTTGACCACCGCAGGGGCGGCGATGATCACCGCATCGGCGTAGGACACCGGGCCCTGCTGGGTACCGGTGGTTTGCGGCGCTTGCTGCAGGTTCACATCCAGGCTGGGAAGGCCGACCCATTGCGGGTAACGCTGAATAATCAACAACGCGATAAGCACGCCGGCCAGTAATGGCCAGCCGAAAAAACGCAGAGCCTTGAGCATCGGGCAAGTCCTGGGTGGTTACGAAGGGCTGCGCACGGCCCCATAATGTCGCGCATTATACGAGGCCGCACGCGCCTCTGGATGGGATATTTAGGAGTCTTTCATGGCCGTTGCCCTGAGCACACTGGTAGAAGAAGCGGACCGCTACCTGGGCAGTTCGCGTATCGCCGACTATTGCCCCAACGGCCTGCAGGTCGAAGGGCGTCCACAGGTCATGCGCATCGTCAGCGGCGTCACCGCCAGCCAGGCGTTGCTGGACGCGGCGGTAGAGGCCAAGGCCGACCTGGTGCTGGTCCACCATGGCTATTTCTGGAAAGGCGAGAACCCTTGCATCACCGGCATGAAGCAGCGCCGGTTGAAGACCCTGCTTAAGCATGACATCAGCCTGTTGGCCTACCACCTGCCCCTGGACCTGCACCCTGAGGTGGGTAACAACGTGCAACTGGCCCGGCAACTGGACATCACCGTGGAAGGCCCGCTGGATCCGGAAAATCCCAAGGTCGTGGGCCTGGTGGGTTCCCTGGAAGAGCCCGTCACCGCGCGGGACTTCGCTCGCCGGGTGCAGGAGGCGATGGGCCGCGAACCGCTGCTGGTGGAAGGCAGCGAGATGATCCGCCGGGTCGGCTGGTGCACCGGCGGTGGCCAGGGTTACATCGACCAGGCGGTGCAGGCCGGGGTCGACCTGTACCTGAGTGGCGAGGCTTCGGAACAGACCTTCCACAGCGCCCGGGAGAACGACATCAGTTTCATCGCTGCCGGCCACCATGCCACCGAGCGTTACGGCGTGCAGGCGCTGGGTGACTACCTGGCCCGGCGCTTCGCCCTGGAGCACCTGTTCATCGATTGCCCGAACCCGATCTGACGGCATTTCGTCAGGTCTTTCCCGGTGGGCCCCGCCGGTGTCGATCGCCGCTTGCGGCCGCATAGGCGGGGCCCGGAGCCAGCGAACAGGCGGGTATATTCATATACCGTTTCGTTCTAGTTGGCTCCCTGATTAGAAGAAGGCCGCTGTGCTAGCATGCCCCGCTCGAACACGGCCCGCAGGCCGTCCATAAGAAAGCTTTCGTGAGTAGCCATGGTCGACAAACTGACGCATCTGAAACAGCTGGAGGCGGAAAGCATCCACATCATCCGCGAGGTGGCGGCCGAGTTCGACAATCCGGTGATGCTGTACTCCATCGGCAAGGACTCCGCGGTGATGTTGCATCTGGCCCGCAAGGCGTTCTTCCCCGGCAAGCTGCCATTCCCGGTGATGCACGTCGATACCCGGTGGAAATTCCAGGAGATGTACAAGTTCCGTGATCGCATGGTCGAGGAAATGGGCCTGGACCTGATCACCCACGTCAACCCCGATGGCGTGGCCCAGGGCATCAACCCCTTCACCCACGGCAGTGCCAAGCACACCGATATCATGAAGACCGAGGGCCTCAAGCAGGCGCTGGACAAGTACGGTTTCGATGCGGCGTTCGGCGGGGCTCGCCGCGATGAAGAGAAGTCCCGCGCCAAGGAGCGCGTCTACTCGTTCCGCGACAGCAAGCACCGCTGGGACCCGAAGAACCAGCGCCCCGAGCTGTGGAACGTGTACAACGGCAAGGTCAACAAGGGCGAGTCGATCCGCGTGTTCCCGCTGTCCAACTGGACCGAGCTGGACATCTGGCAATACATCTACCTGGAAGGCATCCCGATCGTGCCGCTGTACTTCGCCGCCGAGCGTGAAGTGATCGAAAAGAACGGCACGCTGATCATGATCGACGACGAGCGCATCCTCGAACACCTCAGCGATGAGGAGAAGGCGCGCATCGTCAAGAAGAAAGTGCGTTTCCGTACCCTGGGCTGCTACCCGTTGACGGGCGCGGTGGAGTCCGAAGCCGAGAGCCTGACGGACATCATTCAGGAAATGCTCCTGACGCGAACTTCCGAGCGCCAGGGCCGGGTCATCGATCACGATGGCGCAGGCTCGATGGAAGACAAGAAACGCCAGGGCTATTTCTAAGCTTCGAGTTACAAGCGGCAAGCAGCAAGTTAAAGGCGGTATGCGTAACGTCGTGGTTTGTTGCTTGCAGCCGGTTGTTGCGAGCCGGAATCGGAACACTCGTCATGGATTTCGAGAAACTGATTGTTTGGCAGCGAAGCAAAGCTTTGGCGGTGGGGATTTATAAAGAGTTTGCGCAGTGCGGGGACTTTGGATTCAAGGACCAGATCACTCGCTCTGTTCTTTCGGTGCCTTCCAATATTGCCGAGGGCATGGAGCGTCGTAGCAATAGAGAAAAAGTCCATTTTCTCGGGATTGCGAAAGCTTCTTGCGGCGAACTCCGGACTCAAATCCTTATCGCTCGTGAAATTGCCTACATCGCGAACCCGCTGGCTGAGAATTGGATTAAAGAAACTCGCGAGCTCTCAAAAATGCTTTGCGGCCTGATCAACAAAATTTCTGACTAGCTGTACGCCGACAAGCTTGCCGCTTGAAGCTTACAGCTTGGAGCTTGAATGTAATGAGCCATCAATCCGAATTGATCAGCGAGGACATCCTCGCCTACCTGGCCCAGCACGAACGCAAGGAACTGTTGCGCTTCCTCACCTGCGGCAACGTCGACGACGGCAAGAGCACCCTGATCGGGCGCCTGCTGCACGACTCGAAGATGATCTACGAAGACCATCTGGAAGCCATCACCCGCGACTCGAAGAAGGTCGGCACCACCGGCGACGACATCGACCTGGCGCTGCTGGTCGACGGCCTGCAGGCCGAGCGCGAGCAGGGCATCACCATCGACGTGGCCTACCGCTACTTCTCCACCGCCAAGCGCAAGTTCATCATCGCCGACACCCCGGGCCATGAGCAGTACACCCGCAACATGGCCACCGGTGCGTCCACCTGCGACCTGGCGATCATCCTGGTGGACGCCCGCTACGGCGTGCAGACCCAGACCCGTCGCCACAGCTTCATCGCCTCGCTGCTGGGCATCAAGCACATCGTCGTGGCCGTCAACAAGATGGACCTCAAGGACTTCGACCAGGGCGTGTTCGAGTCGATCAAGGCCGACTACCTGCAGTTCGCCAAGGGCCTGAAGATCCAGCCCACCAGCCTGCACTTCGTGCCGATGTCGGCGCTCAAGGGCGACAACGTGGTCAACCGCAGCGAGCGTTCGCCGTGGTACACCGGCCAGTCGCTGATGGAAATCCTCGAGACCGTGGAGGTTTCCGGCGACCGCAACTTCACCGACCTGCGTTTCCCGGTGCAGTACGTCAACCGTCCGAACCTGAACTTCCGCGGTTTCGCCGGCACCCTGGCCAGCGGCATCGTGCACAAGGGCGACGAAGTGGTGGTGCTGCCTTCGGGCAAGAGCAGCCGCATCAAGTCCATCGTCACTTTCGAGGGCGAGCTGGAGCAGGCCGGCCCGGGCCAGGCCGTGACCCTGACCATGGAAGACGAGATCGATATCTCCCGCGGCGACCTGCTGGTGCATGCCGACAATGTGCCGCCGGTGACCGATAGCTTCGAAGCCATGCTGGTGTGGATGGCCGAGGAGCCGATGCTGCCGGGCAAGAAATACGACATCAAGCGCGCCACCAGCTATGTGCCGGGCTCGATTGCCAGCATCGATCACAAGGTCGATGTGAACACCCTGGAAGAGGGCGCTGCCAGTGCCCTGCAACTGAACGAGATCGGCAAGGTCAAGGTCAGCCTCGACGCGCCGATTGCCCTGGACGGTTATGAAAGCAACCGCACCACGGGGGCGTTCATCGTCATCGATCGCCTGACCAACGGCACCGTCGGCGCGGGCATGATCATCGCCCAGCCTGTGGCCCATGGCAGCGCCAGCCATCATGGCAAGCTGGCCCATGTCGCCACCGACGAGCGGGCCCAGCGTTTCGGCCAGCAACCGGCCACCGTGCTGTTCAGCGGGCTGTCGGGCGCTGGCAAGAGCACCCTGGCCTATGCCGTGGAGCGCAAGCTGTTCGACATGGGGCGTGCGGTGTTCGTCCTCGACGGCCAGAACCTGCGCCACGACCTGAACAAGGGGCTGCCCCAGGATCGCGCCGGGCGTACCGAGAACTGGCGGCGTGCGGCTCACGTTGCCCGTCAGTTCAACGAGGCCGGCCTGCTGACCCTGGCAGCGTTCGTGGCCCCAAGTGCCGAAGGGCGCGAGCAGGTCAGGGACTTGATCGGCAAGGAGCGTCTGCTGACGGTCTATGTCCAGGCTTCGCCAGCCGTATGCGCCCAGCGTGATCCCCAGGGGCTCTATGCCGCCGGTGGCGACAACATCCCGGGCGAGTCCTTCGCCTATGACGTGCCGCTGGATGCCGACCTGGTGATCGACACCCAGGCGCTGACCGTGGATGAGGGCGTCAAGCAGGTGCTGGACCTGTTGCGCAGCCGTGGCGCGATCTAAGCCTTAGCGGTCCATGAAAAAGCCCGCCGTCGAGCGATCGACGGCGGGCTTTTTCGTGTGTTTGAGAAAGCCATCGCGGGCAAGCCTCGCTCCTACAGAGGAACGCGCTTGCCCGCGATGAACGCTCCGCTATTGGCCCGGATACTCCCGGTGCAGCTGCTCCAGCAGCGCGTCCTTGGCGTGCCAGCGCTGGTTGATCCAGTCCTGGAAGGCCTGCCGATAAACCGCGTCCTGCTCGTAGTTGCGTCCGACGAACTGCCCGAGGATCGACACTTCTTCGAAACGCACCACCACCTCCCTGAGCTTGCCGCTGAGCAGGTCCCAGAAGCCGGGGCGGCCATCGGGATAGTGGATGGTCACGTCGACGATCGATTGCAGTTGCTCGCCCATGGCATCCAGCACGAAGGCGATGCCGCCGGCCTTGGGCTTGAGCAGGTACTTGAATGGCGATCGCTGCTGGGCATGCTTGGCCTCGGTGAAGCGCGTGCCCTCGACGAAGTTGAAGATACCTACCGGATTGCTGCGGAATTTCGCGCAGGTCTTGCGGGTGGTTTCCAGGTCCTTGCCCTTTTTTTCCGGATGCTTTTCCAGGTAGGCCTTGGAGTAGCGCTTCATGAAGGGAAAGCCCAGGGCCCACCAGGCCAGGCCGATCACCGGCACCCAGATCAGTTCCTGCTTGAGGAAGAACTTCAACGGGCGGATACGCCGGTTGAGCACGTACTGCAGCACCAGGATATCGACCCAGCTCTGGTGGTTGCTGGTGACCAGGTAGGAGTGCTGGTAATCCAGGCCTTCAAGGCCCTGCACGTGCCAGCGAGTGCGGCAGACCAGCTGCATCCAGGCCTTGTTGTTGCTGATCCAGGCCTCGTGGGTGTGGTTCATCAACCAGTGGCTGAAACGCTGGGTGAGGCGCAACGGCAAGGCCTTGAAGAGCGCCACGCAGAACAGGAACGAGCACAGCAAAATAGTGTTGAGCGCCAGCAGCAGCGAGGCGATGGTGCCGCGTACGGCACCCGGTAGAAAGTCCAGCATTCAGGCATCCATGGGTCGGTTGGCAGCTTGGATTGCAGTCAGGGCGATGGTGTAGACGATATCGTCCACCTGGGCGCCGCGCGGCAGGTCGTTCACCGGCTTGCGCAGGCCTTGCAGCATCGGCCCCAGGCTCACGCAATCGGCGCTGCGTTGCACCGCCTTGTGGGTGGTGTTGCCGGTGTTCAGGTCGGGGAACACGAAGACCGTGGCCTTGCCCGCGACCTGGCTGTTGGGGGCCAGTTGCCGGGCGACGTTCTCGTTGGCGGCGGCGTCGTACTGCAACGGGCCGTCGATCAACAGCGAGCGCTGGGCTTCATGGGCCAGCAGGGTGGCCTCGCGGACCTTCTCCACTTCTTCGCCGCTGGCCGAGTCGCCACTGGAGTAGCTGATCATCGCCACTCGTGGCGAGATGCCGAAGGCCGCTGCCGAATCGGCGCTCTGCAGGGCGATCTCCGCCAGTTCGCTGGCGCTGGGGTGGGGGTTCATCACGCAGTCGCCATAGACCAGCACCTGCTCGGGGAACAGCATGAAGAACACCGAGGACACCAGGCTGCAGCCCGGCGCGGTCTTGATCAGTTGCAGGGCCGGGCGGATGGTGTTGGCCGTGGAGTGGACGAGCCCGGAAACCAGGCCGTCGACCTCGTCCAGGGCCAGCATCACGGTGCCGAGCACCACCGGGTCTTCCAGTTGCTGCTCGGCCATCGGCGCGTTCAGGCTCTTGCTCTTGCGCAGGGCCACCATGGGCTCGACATATCGCTCGCGGATCAGGTCCGGATCGAGGATCTCCAGGCCCTCGGGCAGCTCGATGCCCTGGGCCCGGGCCACGGCGTGGACGTCGTCCGGCTTGGCCAGCAGCACGCAGCGGGCGATGCCGCGGGCCTGGCAGATGGCGGCGGCCTGCACGGTCAGGGGCTCGCTGCCCTCGGGCAGGACGATGCGCTTGTCGGCTTGCTGGGCGCGCTGGATCAACTGGTAGCGGAACACCGCGGGCGACAGGCGCATTTCCCGCGGGGTGCCACAGCGCTGGTGCAGCCAGTCGGCATCCAGGTGGCTGGCGACGAAATCGGTGATGATTTCCGCACGCTCGCGGTCATCGATGGGAATTTCCTTGTTCAAGCCGTTGAGCTGGTTGGCGGTGTCGTAGGAGCCGGTGCTTACCGACAGCACCGGCAGGCCGGCATTCAGCGCTCCACGGCACAGCTCCATGATCTTCGGGTCGGGCAGGGTGCCGCTGGTCAGCAGCAGGCCGGCCAGGGGCACGCCGTTGATCGCCGCCAGGCTCACGGCGAGGATGATGTCGTCACGGTCGCCCGGGGTCACCACCAGCACGCCGGGCTTGAGCAGCTCCACGGTGTTGCGCATGGTGCGCGCGCAAATGATGATCTTGGTCATGCGCC
The DNA here is from genome assembly GCF_014230245.1 of Pseudomonas sp. MSSRFD41. Classification (NCBI taxonomy): domain Bacteria; kingdom Pseudomonadati; phylum Pseudomonadota; class Gammaproteobacteria; order Pseudomonadales; family Pseudomonadaceae; genus Pseudomonas; species Pseudomonas sp. MSSRFD41. Next base: position 146,978 of record NZ_JACKZK010000008.1, read on the forward strand.
GGGTTTCGTAGTCCCCGGCGTTGAGTACCTGGGCGCCCATCAGGTCGGCCACGTCGCGGGTCCGCGGGGCATTGAGCTCCGGCTGGAACGGAATGCAGCCCAGCAGGCGGAAGTCGCCACTGCGCAATAGCGGCGAGTGCTCCTTCAGGCGGGCGCTGAACGCCTCGATGCTTTCGTCGGTGCGCACCTTGTTGAGGATCACCCCCAGCACCTTCGGATCCCGTGGACCACCGAACAACTGCGCCTGCAACTCGACCCGCCCGGACAGTTCGGTGAGCACTTCGTTTTCCGGGGCCGAGACCAGGATCACCTCGGCGTCCAGGCTCTTGGCCAGGTGCAGGTTGACCCGGGCCGCGTAGCTGGCGGCGCGGGTCGGCACCATGCCTTCGACGACCAGCACGTCCTTGCCGATGGCCGCCTGCTGGTAGAGGGTGATGATTTCTTCCAGCAGTTCATCCAACTGGCCATCGCCCAGCATTCGCTCCACATGGGCCAGGCCCAGCGGTTGAGGCGGTTTCAGGCCGTGGGTGCGGGCCACCAGCTCGGTGGAGCGTTCGGGGCCGGTGTCGCCCGGGTGCGGCTGGGCGATGGGCTTGAAGAAACCGACCTTGAGGCCGGCGCGTTCCAGGGTGCGTACCAGCCCGAGGCTGATGGAGGTCAGGCCCACGCCAAAATCGGTGGGTGCGATGAAAAAAGTTTGCATGCGGATTCTCGAAGGGGGCATGGCAAGGGCGACGGTCCATGGCCGTCTGCCGCGGTAGTCAGGGGCTAAGGTTATCGTTTCCGGCGTCCTGCGCACACCAGCCACAGGCGAAGGGCCGGCCTATTTTTTCTGCCCGCCGCGCCGGGTCCAGGACCCAGGCGCGCGACTGCCATGGCGGCTGGTGGCGCAGGTGCTGGGTGTGGCCGCACGACAGTTCGACCACCCAGTGGCCGTCCTCGTCCTGGTGGAAACCGCAGATTGTCGGGGGTCGCTGCCTATTCCGTTTGTCCGGGTTCCGTTCGCTTTCGCGCGATTGCTTCGCTAAACTTGGACGTTCTTCATTCTTATGCAAAAGGTCTCGCCCCATGCTGATCGCCGCCAATAAGGCTGTCTCCATCGACTATACCCTCACCAACGACGCTGGTGAGGTCATCGACAGCTCTGCCGGCGGCGCCCCGCTGGTCTACCTGCACGGCGCAGGGAACATCATCCCAGGCCTGGAAAAGGCCCTGGAAGGCAAGCAGATCGGTGACGAGCTGAAGGTTGCCGTGGAACCTGAAGATGCCTACGGCGAATACGCCGCCGAGCTGGTCAGCACCCTGAGCCGCAGCATGTTCGAAGGCGTCGACGAACTGGAAGTGGGCATGCAGTTCCACGCTTCCGCTCCCGATGGCCAGATGCAGATCGTCACCATTCGCGATCTGGACGGCGACGACGTGACCGTCGACGGCAACCACCCACTGGCTGGCCAGCGCCTGAACTTCCAGGTCAAGGTCGTTGCCATCCGTGATGCCAGCCAGGAAGAAGTCGCCCATGGTCACGTCCATGGCGAAGGTGGCCATCACCACTGAGTTTCTGCGCTAAGCTCAGGATTACTCGAAAGGCGCCCGCGGGCGCCTTTTTAGTCCGCGGCTTTTGGCTGTACTGTCGAGAGGCTGTCTTCTGCAAGAACACGGGAATTTGGAGTTCGTCATGAGTGCTTTTCACGACCTTAAACTGAAAGCCCTGGATGGTCAGGAACTGCCGCTCGCGCCCTTCAAGGGGCAAGTCGTGCTGGTGGTCAACGTCGCTTCCAAATGTGGCTTGACGCCACAATACGCGGCTCTGGAAAACCTCTACCAGCAATACAAGGCCCGGGGCTTCAACGTGCTGGGCCTGCCCTGCAACCAGTTCGCCGGGCAGGAGCCCGGGACCGAGCAACAGATCCAGGAATTCTGCAGCCTCAACTATGGGGTGACGTTCCCCCTGAGCGGCAAGCTGGAGGTCAACGGCCCGGAGCGGCACCAGCTCTACCGCCTGCTTGCGGGCGAAGGGGCGGAGTTTCCCGGCGATATCACCTGGAACTTCGAGAAATTCCTGGTGGGCAAGGATGGCCGGGTGCTGGCGCGTTTCTCTCCGCGCACCGCCCCCGATGACCCCGCCGTGGTCCAGGCCATCGAGAAAGCCCTGAGCTGACCCCGCGCGCCGGGTGCATGCCCGGCATGGCGCGCCACCCTACGCCGCTGCATAGCGGCGTTTTTGCCTCCCGATCACTCGAATCAATAATGCTGTGCAGTCCCCTGGGGGATGAATATTATCCTCATCATAAGTGCGCCGGGAGCGATGCCCGGCGCTGCCTTGTGCGTCGATCCTCGACTCCAGTCCTTTTCTGTCGGAGTGCAGCATGCCTGTCCAAGCCTTGTTCAAACCCTTCCAGCTGGGTGCGTTGGAATTGCCGACCCGCGTGGTGATGGCCCCGATGACCCGCTCGTTCTCGCCGGGCGGCGTGCCCAATTCCAAGGTCATCGAGTACTACCGCCGGCGTGCCGCGGCAGGGGTCGGCCTGATCATCACCGAAGGCACTACCATCGGGCACCAGGCATCCAACGGCTACCCCAATGTGCCGCAGTTCCACGGCGAGGCGGCACTGGCCGGCTGGAAGAAGGTGGTGGACGCGGTCCACGCCGAGGGCGGTAAGATCGTCCCGCAGCTGTGGCATGTGGGCAACGTGCGGCGCCTGGGCACCGAGCCGGACGCCAGCGTGCCGGGCTACGGTCCGTGCGAGAAGCTCAAGGACGGCCAGGTGGTGGTGCATGGCATGACCCACCAGGATATCCAGGAGGTGATCGCTGCGTTCGCCCAGGCCGCCAAGGATGCCCAGAGCATCGGCATGGACGGCGTGGAGATCCATGGCGCCCACGGTTACCTGGTGGACCAGTTCTTCTGGGAAGGCAGCAACCAGCGCACCGACGAGTACGGTGGCGACCTGGCCCAGCGCTCGCGTTTTGCCATCGAGTTGATCCAGGCCGTGCGGGCTGCCGTCGGCCCGGACTTCCCGATCATCCTGCGCTTCTCCCAGTGGAAGCAGCAGGACTATGCGGCCCGCCTGGTAGAGACCCCAGAGGCCCTGGAAGCCTTTCTCAAGCCGCTGGTGGATGCCGGCGTGGATATCTTCCACTGCTCCACCCGACGTTTCTGGGAGCCTGAGTTCGAAGGCTCCGAACTGAACCTGGCGGGCTGGACTCGCAAGCTCACCGGCAAGCCCACCATCACCGTGGGCAGCGTTGGCCTGGATGGCGAGTTCCTGCAGTTCATGGTCAAGACCGACAAGGTGGCGCAACCGGCCAGCCTGGAGAACCTGCTGCAACGCCTGGATAACGACGAGTTCGACCTGGTGGCCGTGGGCCGCGCACTGCTGGTGGATCCGGACTGGGCGCGGAAGGTCCGGGAGGGGCGTGAGCAGGACATCCTGCCGTTCAGCCGTGATGCGCTGACCACCCTGGTCTAACCAGCGGCTCCGGGTGGCGAGGGGGGCAGCCCCCTGGCCACGCCCAGGGCCTTGGTCCTGTCCCGGGCCTGGCACGTCGCTCCGCTCACGCCATGCCCGCCCGCCGCCGGCGCCTCCTGGCAGGCGCTGCGCAACTGCTCCTCGAACTGTTCGATCACCGTTGCCCAGCCTTGGCGGCTGGCGTGCTGGCGGGCGTTGAGGCGCACCCGGCGCAGGGTCTCGGTTTCTTCCAGCAGCCAGCTGGCGGCATCGCAGAAGGCATTCTCGTCACCGGGCATCGCCAGCACGCCGTTGTAGCCGTGACGGATGTGCTGTGCCGCCGCGGCCTGGTCGTAGGCCACTACCGCCAAGCCTGAAGCCAGGGCCTCGAGTACCACGTTGCCGAAGGTCTCGGTCAGGCTGGGAAACAGGAACAGGTCGCCGCAGGCATAGTGTGCCGCCAGCGCCTCGCCTCGCTGGCTACCGCAGAACAACGCATCGGGCAGGCTTTTCTCCAGGGCCGCCCGCTGTGGGCCATCGCCCACCACGATCAGTTTCATCCTCTGCTGTGGATAACTCGCTTGCAGGCGCTCGAAGCAACGCTTGAGCAGGCCCAGGTTCTTCTCCGGCGCCAGGCGCCCGACATGGATCACCGCCAGGTCGTCGTTATCCAACCCCCAACTGGCCCGCAGTTCAGCGACCCGCTTGGCCGGGTGAAACAACTGGCTGTCGACCCCGCGGGAGAGCAGCGCCAGGCGCTCGAAGTGGCGGCGCTCCAGTTCCAGGCACTGGCTGGCACTGGGCACCAGGGTCAGCTTCGAGCGGTTGTGGAACCAGCGCAGGTAGTGGGTCAGCAAGCGCGTCAGCAAGCCCAGGCCGTACTGGCTGGAGTACTGCTGGAAATTGGTGTGGAAGCCGCTGACCACCGAGATCCCCAGGCGCTTGGCCGCCCGCAGTGCGGACAAGCCAAGGGGCCCTTCGGTGGCGATGTACAGCACATCCGGACGCTGGCGTTTCCAGCGGCGTAGCAGCTTGTGCATCGATGACTGGCCCCATTGCAGCCCCGGATACCCCGGCAGTGGCCAACCTCGGCACAGCAGCAGGGCTTCGTCGCTGCTCCGGCTCTGATCGCAGCCTTGGCGCGGACGCACCAGTTCCACCTGGTGCCCACGGGCCCGCAGGCCATCGCACAGGCGGCCAAGGGTATTGGCCACGCCGTTGATTTCCGGCGGGAAGGTCTCGGTGATGAGGGTGATATGCAGGGCTGGGCTCATGACCCCAGTGTCGGCTGGGGCCATGTCGTCATTGTGACCTTGGGATGATGGATTTATGACGGCCCGGCACTGGCTTCGAGCGCAGTGCTTGCAGGCTGGCCCCTGGGCGATGTCGTGCAGGAGCCGGAACAGGGACGGACAGGTTCAGCGCTGTTGGCCCGGCAAGTTATCCACACCGCGCTCGCGGACCCAGAACAGCGTTGCCCCGGCCACGGCGGCGGGCATCATCAGGATGTTGACGAAGGGAATCATCAGCGCCAGGTAGACGATGCCGCCGAAGCCCAGGCTCTGCCAGCGCTTCTGGCGCAACCAGGCGAGCATGTCCTGCCAGCTCATCTTGTGGTTGTCCGCCGGGTAGTCGATGTACTGGATGGCCATCATCCAGATGCCGAACAGCAGCCACAGCGGCGCCGCCACCAGGTTGACCACCGGGATCAGCGAGAGGATGAACAAGCCGATGGCCCGGGGCAGGAAGTAGCCCAGCTTGCGCATCTCCCGGGACAGGGTGCGGGGGATCATCGCCAGCAGTTCGCCCCAGCTGAAGGGGGGGAAATCATCGGTGCCGCGGACCACGGTCTCGACCTTTTCCGCGAGGAAGCCGTTGAACGGGGCGGCGATGATATTGGCCAGCATGGTGAAGCTGAAGAACACCATCAGCACCACCAGCACCACGAACAGCGGCCACAGGATGTAGCTGAGAAAGCTCAGCCATTGCGGCAGGGTCGGCATCAGGGAATCGACCCAGAGGCTGAACTGATGACCGGCGAAATAGATCAATCCGACGAACAGCACCAGGTTGACCAGCAGCGGCAAGAGCACGAACAGGCGCAGGCCGGGGGTGAGGATCAACTTGAGGCCCTCGCGCAGGTATTGCGGGCCGGACAAGACAGGGGCGGGCATAGAAGGCTCCGAGCAGAGGGAAAACGCGCCGACCTTACCGGCTTTGCACAAGGGGCGAAAGTGCGGCGCATACGGCGACATCAAGGGTAACAAAGACCTCTTCATACTGGTCTTCAGAGGATAGAGACCGCCTATGAGCTGGATTGTTAAACCGTATTTCCTTAATCTTCGCCCCCTCTATACGCTGCACCCATTATTTTTGGACGGACGAGTTTTAGCCTTCCCCAAGGTTTCGCCGTCCTTTTTTATTCCAGCCGGCAAGCCGGCGTTCCGCGCCAGGGCAGCCGGGCCGGTCGATAGGAGTGAGTCATGTCTGATGTACGTCATTCGCGTGTGATTATTCTCGGTTCCGGCCCTGCCGGTTACAGCGCCGCGGTCTATGCCGCCCGCGCCAACCTGAAGCCACTGCTGATCACCGGCATGCAGGCCGGCGGCCAGCTGACCACCACCACCGAAGTCGACAACTGGCCGGGCGACGTGCACGGCCTGACCGGTCCGGCGCTGATGGAGCGGATGCGCGAGCACGCCGAGCGCTTCGAAACCGAAATCGTCTTCGACCACATCAATGCCGTGGACTTCGCCGCCAAGCCCTACACCCTGACCGGTGACAGCGGCACCTACACCTGCGACGCCCTGATCATCGCCACCGGCGCCAGCGCTCGCTACCTGGGCCTGCCATCGGAAGAGGCGTTCATGGGCAAGGGCGTTTCCGCCTGCGCCACCTGCGACGGTTTCTTCTACCGCAACAAGCCAGTGGCCGTGGTCGGTGGTGGCAACACCGCTGTCGAGGAAGCCCTGTACCTGGCCAACATCGCCAGCAAGGTCACCCTGATCCACCGTCGCGATACCTTCCGCGCCGAGAAGATCCTGATCGACAAGCTCCACGCCCGGGTTGCCGAAGGCAAGATCGAGCTCAAGCTCAACGCGACCCTGGACGAAGTGCTGGGCGACGACATGGGCGTGACCGGTGCCCGCCTGAAGAACAACGATGGCAGCTTCGACGAGCTGAAAGTCGACGGCGTGTTCATCGCCATCGGCCACACTCCGAACACGTCGCTGTTCGAAGGCCAGCTGGCGCTCAAGGACGGTTACCTGGTCGTGCAGGGCGGTCGTGAAGGCAATGCCACCGCCACCAGCGTCGAGGGCATCTTCGCCGCCGGCGACGTGGCCGACCACGTCTACCGCCAGGCCATCACCTCGGCCGGCGCCGGTTGCATGGCGGCCCTGGACACCGAGCGTTACCTGGACGGCCTGCAGAACGCTTCGTTCTGATCGCCCTGAAATGAAGAAACCGGCGCAAGCCGGTTTTTTCATGCCTCATGGAAAGCATCGCGCAACTGCCGCAGGCCCGGCAGTGCGTGGCAGCGGGATCAGGCCTTGCGCACCAGCGGCTGGGCGTTGAATTTCACTCCGGCCAGGCCGTGGGCGATCAGGGCGCGGATATTGCCATGGTCGCTGCCTTGCGGGGTGGCCAGCACCGAACGGTAATGCTCGCCGAAGGCCAGCAACGCTTCGGCGTCGCTCAGGCCTTCCAGCAGGGCCAGGCCCAGGGTCTTGCACGAGCCTTCGTTCTGCCCGGCGGCGTTCTCCACGCCACCGTTGTTGAACGCCTGGGGCTGGTAGTCATAACCGGCGGCGATGAACGCCAGGGTGTCGGCAAAGGCGTGTTCGCCGCTGTTGAGGCTGGCGCGCAGGGTGTTCAGGTCAGTCATGGGGTTTTCCTTTGGCGAACGCCGCTTGCTGCTCGGCGCTGGCTTCTTTCTGATAGAGATTCTTCCACTCGGCGTAGGGCATGCCATACACCACTTCACGGGCGTCATCGAGGCTGACCTCGATCTGGCGCTGGTCGGCTTCGGCCTTGTACCACTTGGACAGGCAGTTGCGGCAGAACCCGGCCAGGTTCATCAGGTCGATGTTCTGCACGTCCTTGCGGTTGTCCAGATGGGCCACCAGACGGCGAAAGGCCGCCGCTTCCAGTTCCAGGCGTTGTTGTTCGGTCATGGGATTCTCCGAGGGGGGACAAGCTCCTGGGGGGATATGGAGCTTGTCGCTTGAGGCGGTGGTCAGGCTGGGTCGCGACTTGCCGCTAACGTGATGGATACCGATTCGGCAAAGCGCAGGGCGTGGGGTTTGTCCACTTCTACTTCGGCGTACTGCACCGAGGCGTTGCTCATCACCAGGTCCAGCAGTTCCTGGGTCAGGCGCTCCAGCAGGGCGAAGCGGTTGCCCTCGACGTGGGCGATGATGGCCTTGGTGATGGTGCGATAGTTCAGCGCGTGATCGATGTCGTTGTCGCGCACCGCATCTTGTGCGGGATACAGGATGGTCAGGTTGATCAGGACATCCTGCTTGTTGAGGATCTCTTCCTCGTTGATTCCGATGTAGGTCCGCAGGAGCAGGTCCTTGACTCGGATACGAGCCATTCCTGGCTGAAGTTGTGGCATTTACTTGCTCCGTCCAATCAATTGCAGGAATTCCTGGCGAGTGGTGCTCGATTCGCGAAAGGCGCCGAGCATCACCGAGGTATGCATGGTGGAATTCTGTTTCTCGACCCCGCGCATCATCATGCACATGTGCTTGGCTTCGACCACCACGGCGACGCCGGCGGCCTGGGTCACGCTCTGCACTGCATCGGCGATCTGCCGGGTGAGATTTTCCTGGATCTGCAGGCGCCTGGCGAACATGTCGACGATCCGCGCGATCTTCGACAGCCCCAGCACCTTGCCGGTGGGAATATAAGCCACATGGGCCTTGCCGATGAAGGGCAGCAGGTGATGTTCGCACAGGGAGTACAACTCGATGTCGGCGACGATCACCATCTCGTCGTTCTCGGAGGCGAACAGCGCGCCGTTGACGACGTCCTCCAGCGACTGCTCGTAGCCATGACACAGGTATTGCATGGCCTTGGCGGCACGCTTGGGCGTATCGAGCAGGCCCTCGCGCTCGGGGTCTTCGCCGAGACCCTTGAGGATCTCGCGGTAGTGCTGGGGCAGGGAAAGGCTCATGCAAGGTCCTCGCGGGGCCGGTCTATTTGACGTGCCGCCCGCCGTTGACGGTCAGGGTGGTGCCGGTGACATAGGGGTTGTCCAGCAGATAACGCAGGCTCTGGTAGATCACTTGCGCGCCGGGCTCGATGCCCAGGGCGGATTTGGCCAGGGTCTTGGCGCGGTACGCCGCGTCGTCGTCGGGATTGAACAATAGCAGGGCCGGTGCGATGCCGTTGACCTTGATTGCCGGGGCGTACTTGGCGGCGAAAGACAGGGTCAGGCTGTCCAGGCCGGCCTTGCTGGCACAGTAGGCGATGTGCTTGGCGCTGCCCTTGCGGGTCACGTCGTCGCTGATGTGGATGATGTCCGCCGGGCTGGAGTGTTGTAGCAACTCGGCGCAATGCAGGTTGATCAGGTAGGGCGCCAGCATGTGCACGCCGAACATGTGGGTGAAGGCCTCGGTTTCCTGGCCCGGGCGTTCCTCGAGCCACTGCGAGGCATTGTGGATGATCGCCCGCAGGCAGTCGGTGCGGGCCTTGAGCTCAGTGATCAGGGCCATGATCCCGGCCTCGCTGGAGAGGTCGGCGAACAGCAGGGTCGCGCCCTTCTCGCGCAGGGTTTCGAGCCCTGGGCGCAGGCTGCGGTACGTGACGATCAGCGGATGTCCGTCCTCCAGCAGGCGCAGGGCGCAATGCAGGCCGACACGCTGGCTGGCGCCGGTGATCAGGATCGGGGCAGTGGAGGCGTTCATGGTGGGCTCGCGTCGCGGATAGAGCCGAACTATACCAGCGGCGGTGCTGCGCCGTGGGGCGGATCGCTGGAGGGCCGGTGCCGACACAGGCGGTGTGGCACCGGCCGGCGCCAGGTTTTTACGGGTTCTGCGTCGAGGGAGCCGCCGGCAGTGGGCGGGCCGGGGCGGCGTTGAGCCAGTTGGCCAGCAGCCTTGTGGACAGCGGGATGAAGAAATAGACCATCAGCGGGGTCAGGGCCAGGGTGCTGACGAATACCCGCGCCAGCATGCCCAGGTCGTTGAGCAGCGGCCCGAGGACGAAGTTGAACAGCAGCGAGACCGGAAAGAACGCCAACCAGATCGCCACGGCCTGTTTCCAGCGCGGTGGGCGTTGTCCGGCGGCGCCGAACCAGCCATCGATGCCCCTGACCCGGTGCTCCGAAGGATGGGCGAACAGGTCGCTACCCCGGGCCAGCCAGGCGGTGCGCGAGGCGGAGTGTTCCCAGGTGTGCAGGGTCTGTTCGTCGACGAACCGGAAGATGATCTGGAATTCATCGTCGCCGGGCGGAGGGGCCAGGACGCCGGAGCCCAGGTAGCCGGGAAAGTCGGTGGCCAGTTGCTCGCCTTCGCGCAGCCAGGCGATCAGGTCCTGGTAGCGACCGTCGGCAACGCGCCGGGCCACCATCAGGGTGACGGGTGAGGTAGACATCATGTATCTCCGTAAAACCAATACGCTGCCTGGGTAAGGCAGTCGTTGACGGGGCACCGGGGTGTCGGGCCGCACCTTGGACAAGCAAGGATTATTCCTGATTGGCACGGTTGTACCAATGACAGCGGTCGGATAGTCCTGCCCTTGAAGCCCCGGCACCCGGGGAGAGTAGAATGTCGGTCATTTTGTCCATCGGTGTTCTCTCCCTCAGATGCCCGCCACCACTGCACCTTCCGCTACCCACCAGGCTCCGGACGCCCTCGCGCGGGACGAGCTGTTCCCGATCCGCGAGGTTTCCCGCCTGACCGGCATCAATCCCGTGACCCTGCGGGCCTGGGAGCGACGCTACGGTCTGATCCAGCCGACGCGCACCGAAAGTGGGCACAGGTTGTATTCCATGCACGATGTTGAGGCGGTGCGCGAGATCCTCGGCTGGATCGAGCGCGGCGTGGCGGTGAGCAAGGTCGGGCGGATCATGGCCAAGAACCGCGCCGTCCAGGCTCAGCTCAAGGCTTCGGCGGACGATGGCCAGCAGGATGAATATGCCCAATGGCGCGATCAGTTGAAGCTGGCGGTCAATACCTTCGATGAAGAGCAGTTGGAGCGGATCTACGGCCAGGTGTTCTCCAGCTATGCCCTGCCGGTGGTGTTCCAGGACATCTTCCTGCCGTTCTGGAAGCAGCTGCAGCAGCGTAATGCCTTCGGCCACACCAGCGAATGGCTGTTCCTGGATGCCTTCCTGCGTTCGCGAATCAGCCAGCGCCTGTTGTTGCAACGCACAGGCTCGTCGCAGCTATTGCTCACTGCGTTCAACCAGCAATGCCGCGAACTGGAGCTGCTGGTGGCGGCGCTGCTGCTGGGGCATGACCAGCTCGGCGTGCGGGTGCTGGGGCCGGGAGTGCCGCTGGAGGAATTGACCCTGGTCTGTGAAAAGCTCAAGCCCCAGGCCCTGGTGGTGTTCTCCAACCATGCGCCGACGGCTGAGCTGCCCAAGCGCCTCCAGCGCCTGGCGCTGACCCTGGATTGCCCACTGATGCTGGCCGGGGATGCCGCGGACCTGGCCCAGGACAGCCTGGCCGAGTCGCCAGTGGTCTGCCTGGGTGGGGAGGGGCGGTTGATGCAGCAGCGCCTGCGGCAATTCCTCGGCGGGCACCTGGATACCTGACGCCGCGCGCGCGGATGCCTCAGGCGTGCAGGGCAGGGTGGGAATGGCGGTGCTGCTGGAGGATGAACTGGCGCAGGCGCTCGGTTTCCTCGGCATCGTCCTGCTCCAGGCGATAGGCGTAAAAGCCGGCCTCGGTCTCGCGCTCGAAATGTCCGCGCAGGGCGATCCGCTCGTATCCCGAGGGGCTGAACCACTGGGCGAACTGCCTGGGCGGTCGGGTCTTATTGCGGACCTCCAGCAGCACCCCCTTGAACGACACTTCCCGCACCCACAGGCGCCCGGGCTGCCCCTTGGCATTCTCCAGGGCCACCGGTTCATCCAGGGCCAGGCGCCATGGCCGCACCATGGGGCCGTCCTCGAAGATGCTCGGTACTCCCAGGCGCAGGTGCAAGGCGTGGAATTCGTCTTCCACCAGGTGCAGCGGGAAGGTCATCTGCTGATTGTCGAAATGCGCCTGGATAGTGACCTTCTCGTTGGCCGCCAGGCGGGTCAGCAAATCACGGATCTGCGAGCCGCCGTTGACCAGCAGGCTGGATGTGGTGTCGCGCACATTGAGGTGCGGGTTGTGCTGGATGCTCCGGATGAAGTCCAGTTCATCCTGAGTGAGAAGGGCGTCGCGCTGCATGATGTTGCTCGGAAGGTGAAAGACAAGTCAGCGGGGATACCCCTACGACCACTAAACCTGCGACTTATTAGGGCCGTTGGTCGCCTTGAGGGCAGCCAGCTCAGCCCGGGCCTCGGCCAGTTGCTGCTCCACCTGCGAGAGGCGCTGCTGGGCCTTGACCTGTTCGGTGACGTCCTTTTGCACCCCGATGAAATAGTGCAACCGATCGCTCTCGTTGAATACCGGGGTGATCGACAGCTCGTTCCAGAAATGGCTGCCGTCCTTGCGATAGTTGCGCAGCACCTCGCGGCATGGCCGACCCTCCTTCAGGGCCTGGCGGACCGCCTGCAAGCCCGGCTGGTCCCGATCGCCCGATTGCAGGAAACGGCAGTCCTGGTACAGCACTTCATCGGCGCTGTAGCCGGTCAGCCGCTCGAAGGCCGGGTTCACATAGATCAGTATGGTGTCCTCGCCTTCCTGCTCGGCGACCACAATCCCGTCGTTGGAGGCGTTGATCATCCGTTGCAGCAAGTGGGCGTTTATCATCCCGCAGTTCCGTCTTCGATCAGCAAGGGCTGGATTCTAAGGCATGCTGGCATGGTGTCTACAGCTGCTTTGCAGCCTGCGGACGAGCGAAGACGGGATTTTACTCCGTAGCTGTTAATATCCCAGGCTTTTAGTCAGCTTCAGGATCAGATTGATGAAAGTCGCCATCCTTTCCGGCACGGTGTACGGCACGGCTGAAGAAGTCGCCCGGCATGCCGCCAAGCTCCTCGACGCCGCGGGCTTCGAGGCCTGGCACAACCCCCGCGCGACCCTGGCCGATGTCCAGGCGTTCGCGCCAGAGGCATTCCTGGCAGTGACCTCGACCACCGGCATGGGCGAGTTGCCGGACAGCCTGCTGCCGCTGTATTCGAGCATTCGCGATCAACTGCCGGCCGCCTGGCGCGGTTTGCCCGGGGCAGTGATCGGCCTGGGCGACTCCAGCTATGGCGATACCTTTTGCGGTGGCGGCGAGCAGATGCGCGAGCTGTTCGCCGAACTGGGCGTACGCGAGGTGCTGCCGATGCTGCGCCTGGACGCCAGCGAGACCGTGACCCCGGAAACCGATGCAGAGCCCTGGCTGGCGGAGCTGGTCAGCGCACTGCGGGGCTGACCGGCTGTTCCCGTAGCAGCGCCAGCCAGGCCTGCGCCGCCTTGGACAAGTAGGCCCCTTCGCGCCAGATGAAGGCAATGTCCCAGCGCAGGGACTCCGGGGCCTTCAGGGTCAGGCGCACCACGCCCGGGCGGACCAGGGCCCGGGCCACCACGCTGGGCAGCAGCACCACGCCCTGGCCCGCCGCCACCAGCGCCGCGAGGAAGTCCGCCTGGCCGCTGCGCCCACCTTCCCTGGGAGTGAACCCCAGCTGCTGGCAGGCCTGGAGCAGGCGGTCGTTGAGCACGAAGCTGCGCTGGTACAGCAGGAACGGGGTGTCGGCCAGTTCTTCCAGGCGCACCTTGGCATTCATCGCCAGCGGATGATCGGCGGGCAGCAGGGCATCCAGCGGTTCGTCGCAGAACGGCTGGTAGGCGAAGGCCGGGTCCTTGGGCGTCAGGCTGCCGCCCAGTTCCAGTTCGCCGCTGCGTACCGCCTGCTCGACATTCAGGCTGCCACCTTCGAGCAAATGCACCTGGATATTCGGATAGCGTCGCCGGTACTCGGCGAAGCGGCTGGCGAACAGCGTATCGCTGCCCAGCATCGGCAGGCCCAGGCGCAACTCGCCGCGGGTCATGTGGCTCAGGTCGTCCAGTTCGCTGAGCAGCTCATTGCGCAGGCGCAGCATGCCCTCGGCCCGTTGCAGCACCACGTTGCCAGCGGCGGTCAGGTGGATGTGCGAGCCCTGGCGCTCCAGCAGCGGCGTGCCCAGACTCTGTTCCAGCTGGGCGACCTGCTTGCTCACCGCCGACTGGCTGATATGCAGGGTCTTGGCGGCCTGGGTGAAGCCGCCCTGGTGGATCACTTCGACGAAGCTGCGCAGTTGCTTGAAATCCATGGTGGGAATTCCAGTTTGGAATGGCTTCCAGTCTAACAATTCGCTTCGGTGATGAAGGGGCTTTTCATAAAATAGTCTCCCAGAGGACCGAACCACCATGAACATTTCCCCCTTGAAACGCTTAGGCCGCCTGCTGTGCGAGCTGGCGGTGCTGCTGGCCATCTATTTTCTCGGCTGCCAACTGGCTACCTGGCTGCCCTGGCCGATTCCCGGCGGGGTCATCGGCCTGGCCATGTTGTTGCTGGCCTTCGCCCTGGGCTGGGTCAAGCCGGCAGCCCTGCAACTGGGCGCTGGCCTCTTGATGGCGGAGATGCTGCTGTTCTTCATCCCGGCGCTGATGAGCCTGCTGGACTACGGCGGCCTGCTACGCCAGGACGGCTGGCGGATCCTGCTGGTGATCGGCGTCAGCACCTTGCTGGTGATGCTGGTGACCGCGCTGACCGTGGAGCTGGTGTGCCGCTGGAGGATGCGCCATGAAGCTTGAGGCGATGCCGATGTTCTGGCTGGCGCTGACCTTCGGCGCCTATCTGTTCAGCCGCTGGATCTACCGGCGCACCGGGCGCTACCTGTTGTCGCCGCTGATCCTGGTGCCGACGCTGCTGCTGGCGGTCGCGGTGCCGTTGCACACCGCCTACGCCGAGTATGCCGCCAATACCCACTGGCTGATGCTGGTGCTGGGCCCGGTGACCGTGGCCTTCGCCATTCCCATCTGGCAGCAGCGCCAGTTGCTGATGCGCCATTGGTCGGCATTGCTGCTGGGCATGCTGGCCGGTAGCGCGGCCTCCATCGGTAGTTCTTTCGGCCTGGCCCGGCTCCTGGCCCTGGACAGCTCGGTGACCCTGTCGCTGGTGCCTCGCTCGATCACCACTCCGTTCGCCATGCCCCTGGCCCATGACCTGGGCGGCGTGCCCGAGCTGACGGCGGTATTCGTGATGTTCACCGGGGTCTTCGGCGCCATGCTCGGCGGCGTGCTGTTACGTTGGCTGCCCCTGCGCAGCGCCCTGGCCCGGGGCGCGCTGTTCGGGGTCGGCGCCCATGGCGCCGGGGTCAGCCGGGCCCACGAAGTCGGTGGCGAGGAGGGCTCGGTAGCGGGACTGGTGATGGTGCTCACCGGGCTGTTGAACCTGTTCGCCGCGCCTTTGCTGGCGTCGTTGCTTTGAGGTGAAGGCGCCGTGGCGCGGCTCGGTCGCCGGCTGACCCGTTCGGTCATCAAGCTGGCTGCCAAGGCGACTCCGTGGTGCGCCAGGGGTGTCTAGACTGCGAGGGTCCTCCTTCCAATAAAAGCCAACATGAGGTCCCTGCCGTGAGCCTAGCCCCCGTTCCATCCACTGCGAGTGTCAAGGACCAGGTCAGCGCCCTGGAATGGCAAACCCGCCAGGACCTGGCCGCCTGTTATCGCCTGGTGGCGATGCATGGCTGGGATGACCTGATCTTCACCCACATCTCGGCCAAGGTGCCGGGCACCGACGAGTTCCTGATCAACCCGTTCGGCCTGATGTTCCACGAGATCACCGCGTCCAGCCTGGTGAAGGTCGACCAGGCCGGCAACAAGCTGATGGACAGTCCCTACGAGATCAACCCGGCGGGCTACACCATCCACAGCGCGGTCCATGCGGTGCGCCACGATGTGCTCTGCGTGCTGCACACCCATACCGCGGCGGGCGTGGCGGTGTCGGCGCAGCAGCAGGGCGTGTTGCCCATCAGCCAGCAGTCGCTGTTCGTCCTCGCCAGCCTCGGCTACCACCCCTACGAGGGCGTGGCCCTGAACCCCGAGGAGAAGGTCCGGCTGCAGGCCGACCTGGGCGACAACAATTTCCTGATGTTGCACAACCACGGCCTGCTGACCTGTGGTGCGAGCATCGCTGACACTTTCCTGATGATGTTCATCTTCCAGCGTGCCTGTGAAATCCAGGTGCTGGCGCAGAACGGCGGTGCCGAGCTGATCGCCATTCCCGCGTCGGTGCTCAGTGGAGCCAAGGCGATGATCGCCGGGGTCACCCGCAGTGCCCAGGGCATGGGCGGGGTGTTGGCCTGGCCGGCCCTGCTGCGCAAGCTCGAGCAACTCGACCCGGGGTACAAAGCCTGATGCCTCTCGCCGAGATTCCCCTGAGTGTCTGGCGTACCCAGGGGCAGGACTTGCAGTTCCGCGGCCAGGCCGTTCGCTACTGGGTGGCCGGGCAGGGCGCGCCGCTGTTGCTGATCCATGGTTTTCCCACCGCCAGCTGGGACTGGCACTACCTGTGGCAACCCCTGGCGCGGCGCTACCAGGTGATCGCCTGCGACATGCTCGGCTTCGGTGATTCGGCCAAGCCCCTGGAGCACGACTACAGCCTGCTGGAGCAGGCGGACCTGCAGCAGGCGTTGTTGGCACACTTGGGGATCGAGGGACCGCTGCACGTGCTGGCCCATGACTATGGCGACAGCGTCGCCCAGGAACTGCTGGCCCGGCATTACGAGGAACGCATCGGGATCGCCAGTTGCGTGTTCCTCAATGGCGGCCTGTTCCCGGAAACCCATCGCCCGGTGCTGAGCCAGAAACTGCTGCTCAGCCCATTGGGCTGGATGCTCGGGCGGATGTTCAGTCGCGAGGGCCTGGCCAGGAACCTGCAGCAGGTGTTCGGGCCGCAGAGCCAGCCCAGCGAAACCGTGCTGGACGACTTCTGGAGCCTGGTGCAAAGCCACCAGGGACCGCGCATCCTGCACAAGTTGATCGGCTATATCCCGCAGCGGCGCCAGCAGCGCGAGCGCTGGGTCGCGGCCATGCAGCAGGGCGAGGTGCCGCTGCGGGTGATCGATGGCGCCCAGGACCCGATCTCCGGGGCGCACATGGTCGAGCGCTATCGCCAGTTGATCCCCCGGCCGGACACCGTGCTGCTGCCGGACATCGGCCATTACCCGCAGATCGAGGCGCCGCGGGCGGTGCTCAAGCACTACCTGGCCTTTCGCGATGCACTACAGGCTCCGGTCAGCCGCGCCGTGGGCTCCTGAACCTTGCGGGGCGCAGCCTCGCTGCGGCCCCGGCTCGACTATCCCGCTGTCTTATCGCGCACCATTCAGCGGCGGCCCTGTTCGTTGTAGGCCCTGGCCGGCTGCCCGACACTCGGGTTCTTGTCCATTGGCCCTGCTGGAGTTCGGTATGAGTGAGTCTGTGCGCTTGGAAGACAAAGTGGTGATCATCACCGGGGCCGGTGGTGGCCTGGGACGGGCCCACGCCTTGTTGTTCGCCCGCCACGGCGCCAAGGTGCTGGTCAATGACCTGGGCGGCTCGGCCCAGGGCGAGGGCGCCAGTGCCTCGGCGGCCGACCGGGTGGTGGCGCAAATCCGCGAGGCGGGTGGCATCGCCGAGGCCAACCACGACTCGGTCACCGACGGCGAGAAGATCGTGCAGAACGCCCTGGATGTCTTCGGCCGGGTCGACGTGGTGGTCAACAACGCCGGGATCCTGCGCGACAAGACCTTCCACAAGATGGACGACACCGACTGGGACCTGGTGTACCAGGTGCACGTCGAGGGGGCCTACAAGGTCACCCGCGCCGCCTGGCCGCACCTGCGCGAGCAGGCTTATGGGCGGGTGATCTTCACCGCCTCCACTTCGGGCATCTATGGCAACTTCGGCCAGTCCAACTACGGCATGGCCAAGCTGGGCCTGTATGGCCTGACCCGGACCCTGGCGCTGGAAGGACGCAAGAGCAATATCCTGGTCAACGCCATTGCCCCCACCGGCGGCACGCGGATGACCGAGGGCCTGATCCCGCCCCAGGTGTTCGAGCAGCTCAAGCCGGAACTGGTCAGCCCGCTGGTGGTGTACCTGGGCAGCGAGCAGTGCCAGGAAACCTCCGGCTTGTTCGAGGTCGGTGGCGGCTGGATCGGCAAGGTGCGCTGGGAGCGCAGCCTGGGCGCCGGCTTCGACCCGCGCCAGGGCTTCACGCCGCAAGACGTGGCGGCCCACTGGCAAGAGATCTGCGACTTCGAGGGCGCGGTCCATCCCAAGGACAACCTCGAGGCCCTCAAGGAGATGATGCAGAACCTGCAAAAATACGCGATCTGATTGCCTCCGGCCGCCGCTTCGAGCGCCTTCTCCCGGGCCATGCCTGGGCCCTGGAGCGGCGGCCGCCGCTACCCTTCACGGGCGTCCTGCCCGGTCATGTTCCCAGGCATAAAAAAGGCCGCTGCAAGGGCAGCGGCCGAAGTAAGACGTTAGATCAAGGAGCTACAAAATCAACGTCAGTGAACCTGGGTGGGCGGCTTGAGTCGAGTCGCTTCAAGCCTGCCGGAATCGGTTGCCGAGAAGTCCTGCACAGCACTTGTCTCGGTGGTGGAGCCAGGCTGTCTGCCGTGACTGCGAAAGAAGAATAAGCCCTGGCCGACCCCGGAAAAATAGCGATTCAGGACAAGGACTGTTACAGACAGAGCAATAGTCGGGGCTGTCGCCAAGTGCGCATCGAAGCTGCTTGCCAGGTGCCAGCCTAGCCATGCAGAAGCCGGCGGGTGGCCTGGGCGGCGGGGCCCAGGCAATGAGCCAGGTGGGGCGCGCGGTTATTCGGCCAGGGGCTGATAACCCATGCGCCAGCTCACCGCACGACAGGCCGCCAGCAGGCGTTGCGCCGCCGGGCCGTTTTCGTCGGCATGGAACATCGAGGCCGGCCCGACCACCGTCAGCACCGCGGCGATCTTGCCGGTGGCATCGAACACCGGCGCCGACAGGGCGTCGACCCCGGGCATCAGCAGCCCATGGATATGGTGCAGGCCGCGCTGGCGGATCTGTTCGGCCAGGGCATCGTGGGCCTGTGTCTCGGCCAGGGCGTGGGAACTGGCCTCGGCCAATTCCTGCTGGCGCAGGTCGAGGGTTTCCCGCTGCGGCAGGTAGGCGTTGAACACCAGCCCGGTGGACGAACTGAGCAGCGGCAGCACCGAGCCCAACTGGGTGACCACGGTCATCGCCCGCACCGCGGGCTCGATGTGCACCACGGTGGCGCCCTGGTTGCCCCACACCGCGAGGAAGCAGGTTTCGTTCAAGTCATCGCGCAGCTCGGCCAGGGGCAGGGCGGCGACTCGCAGCACATCCATGCTGCCCAGGGCCGCCAGGCCCACCCGCAAGGCTTCGCGGCCCAGGCCGTAGTGGTTGGTGGCGGTGTTCTGCTCGGCGAAGCCGCTGGCGATCAGCGCTTGCAGATAGCGATGGACCTTGCTCGCAGGCATTTGCACATGCTCGGCCAGGCGCGAGAGGGACGTGGACGGCGAGAGTTCGGCCAGGGCCTTGAGGATGTCGGTGCCGACCTCGGCCGAGCGGACTTTCTGTTTACCGTTGCTGTCGCTGGTGCTGCGCGGCTTTTCCATGGAGGTGTAGGGGTCCCGTGACAAGTGGCGGTCTTTATAGCTTGACGCTCCTGGGCAATCAAATTACGTTATGCGTAATTGGATTACGACAAAAATAACCCAGGCGTGCCGATAACTCTTGCGAAGGAGTGGTGGGCCCCTGCCTATTCCAACTTCCAGGAGGCTCCATGAACCTCGATTCTTCGGCGTCCGCCCTCAGCTACCAATCCGGCTTCGGTAACGAGTTTTCCAGCGAAGCCCTGCCCGGCGCACTGCCGGTCGGCCAGAACTCCCCGCAGAAAGCCCCCTACGGCCTGTACGCCGAACTGTTCTCCGGCACGGCCTTCACCATGGCCCGCAGCGAAGCCCGGCGCACCTGGATGTACCGCATCCAGCCTTCGGCCAAGCATCCGTCCTTCACCCGTCTCGAACGCCAATTGGCGGGCGGTGACCTGGGCGAAGTGACGCCTAACCGCCTGCGTTGGAGCCCGTTGTCGATCCCGGCGCAGCCGACGGATTTCATCGATGGCCTGGTGGCCATGGTGGCCAACTCGCCGGCGCAGAAACCGGCCGGCATCAGCGTCTACCACTACCGCGCCAACCGCTCCATGGAGCGAGTGTTCTTCAACGCCGACGGCGAGTTGCTGCTGGTGCCCGAGCTGGGCCGCTTGCGCATCGTCACCGAACTGGGCGTGCTGGCGCTCGAACCGCTGGAGATCGCCGTGCTGCCGCGCGGCCTGAAGTTCCGCGTCGAGCTGCTGGACCCGCAAGCCCGTGGCTATATCGCCGAGAACCATGGCGCGCCGCTGCGCCTGCCCGACCTGGGGCCTATCGGCAGCAACGGCCTGGCCAACCCCCGGGACTTCCTGGCCCCGGTGGCCCATTACGAAGACCTGCGCCAGCCCACCGCCCTGGTCCAGAAATACCTGGGCGAACTCTGGGGCTGCGAGCTGGATCACTCGCCGCTGGACGTGGTGGCCTGGCACGGCAACAACGTGCCGTACAAATATGACCTGCGCCGCTTCAACACCATCGGCACCGTCAGTTTCGACCATCCGGACCCGTCGATCTTCACCGTCCTGACCTCGCCCACCAGCGTGCCGGGCATGGCCAACCTGGACTTCGTGATCTTCCCGCCGCGCTGGATGGTGGCCGAGAACACCTTCCGTCCGCCCTGGTTCCACCGCAACCTGATGAACGAGTTCATGGGCCTGATCCAGGGGGCCTACGACGCCAAGGCCGAAGGCTTCCTGCCCGGCGGCGCCTCGCTGCACAGCTGTATGAGTGCCCATGGCCCGGATGGCGAGACCTGCACCAAGGCGATCAACGTCGAGTTGCAGCCAGCCAAGATCGACAACACCATGGCCTTCATGTTCGAGACCAGCCAGGTGCTGCGCCCGAGCCGCTTCGCCCTGGAATGCGCCGAACTGCAGAGCGACTACGATGCTTGCTGGGCTTCGCTGCCCGTCACCTTCAACCCGAATCGGAGATAACCCATGACCTTGTCCACCATCACCCGTAGCTGGGTCGAGTCTGCCAACGGTCACCCCGACTTCCCGTTGCAGAACCTGCCCCTGGGCGTCTTCAGCATCCAGGGCTCGGCACCTCGCAGCGGCGTGGCCATCGGCGAGCAGATCCTGGACCTCGAGGCCGCGCTGGATGCCGGCCTGTTCGAAGGCCCGGCCAAGGCCGCGGTGGAGGCTACCCGTGGTGGCCAGTTGAACGCCTTCTTCCAGCTCGGTCGCCCGGCCCGCGTGGCCCTGCGCGAGCGCCTGCTGGAACTGCTGGCCGAAGGCAGCAGCCTGCAAGGCAAGATCCAGGCCCAGGGGGCGAAGCTGCTGCCCCTGGCCGCCGATTGCCAGATGCATGTGCCGGCCAGGATCAACGACTACACCGACTTCTACGTGGGCATCGAGCACGCGCAGAACGTCGGCAAGCTGTTCCGCCCCGATAACCCCTTGCTGCCCAACTACAAGTACGTGCCGATCGGCTACCACGGCCGGGCCTCGACCATCCGCGCCTCCGGTGCCGACGTGCGCCGGCCCAAGGGCCAGACCCTGCCGGCCGGGCAGAGCGAGCCGACCTTCGGTCCTTGCGCGCGCCTGGACTACGAGCTCGAACTGGGGATCTGGATCGGCCAGGGCAACGAGCTGGGCGAGCCGATCGCCATTGGCGACGCCGCCGAGCACATCGCCGGTTTCTGCCTGCTCAACGACTGGTCGGCGCGGGATATCCAGGCCTGGGAATACCAGCCACTGGGGCCGTTCCTGTCCAAGAGCTTCCTCACCAGCATCTCGCCCTGGGTGGTGACCGCCGAGGCCCTGGAACCCTTCCGCAAGGCCCAGCCGGCACGCCCCGAAGGCGACCCGCAACCACTGCCGTACCTGCTGGACAAGCATGACCAGGCCGCAGGCGGCTTCGACATCGAACTGGAAGTGCTGCTGCTGACCCGGACCATGCGCGAGCAGGGCTTGCCAGCCCATCGCCTGACCCTGAGCAACAGCCAGTACATGTACTGGACCGTGGCGCAGATGGTGGCGCACCACAGCGTCAACGGTTGCCAGTTGCAGGCCGGCGACCTGTTCGGTTCGGGCACCTTGTCCGGCCCGCAGAGCGGCCAGTTCGGCAGCCTGCTGGAGATCACCGAGGGCGGCAAGAAACCGGTCGAGCTGGCCACCGGCGAAGTGCGCAAGTTCCTCGAGGACGGCGACGAGATCATCCTGCGCGGGCGTTGCCGCCGCGAAGGCTTCGCCTCCATCGGCTTCGGCGAATGCCGGGGTATCGTCCAGCCAGCCCGCTAGCAGGCCGTTGAAAAACGTAGGCGAGGCAGCCAGCGCAAGGCAAAAACAGGCGAAAAAGCGCAGTTTACGGTGGTAAATGAGCATTTTGAGTCTGTTTTTAACGCAGCGATGACAACGCAGGTAGATTTTCAACGGCCCGCTAAGGGGAGTGCAGCATGGAGCTTTATACCTATTACCGTTCCACCGCGTCCTACCGGGTGCGGATCGCCCTGGGCCTCAAGGGCCTGGACTACCAGGCCATCCCGGTCAACCTGCTGGTACCCAAGGGCGGGGCCAACCGCCTGCCCGAGTACCTGGAGATCAACCCCCAGGGCCGGGTTCCGGCCCTGCGTACCGACGAGGGCGACCTGCTGATCCAGTCGCTGGCGATCATCGAGTACCTGGAGGAGCGTTATCCACAGGCGCCGCTGCTGCCCGAGGATCTGGTCGGCCGTGCCCGCGCCCGGGCAGTGGCGTCCATCATCGGTTGCGACGTGCATCCCTTGCACAACTCCAGCACGCAGAACCTGCTGCGTGAGTGGGGGCATGAAGAGGCGCAGTTGCTGGTGTGGATCGACCACTGGATCAGCCAGGGCCTGGCAGCCCTGGAACAACTGATCGGAGATGAAGGCTTCTGCTTCGGCGAGCAGCCGGGACTGGCCGATGTGTTCCTGATTCCGCAGCTGTACGCCGCCGAGCGCTTCAAGGTGTCGTTGGAAGCCTACCCGCGGATTCGCCGGGTGGCCGCGCTGGCCGCCGAGCATCCGGCGTTCCAGGCTGCGCACCCGGCCAACCAGCCCGACACCCCGGCCTGACCCTGGGCGCCCTGGTCCAGGGCGCACCCGGCCCCTGCAGCCGCTGTGGAGCGGCTGCGGGACCCTTGAGTCCCACCACCAGGGGGTCTGCCCAGGCGCCTCTCGCATCACCTTTCATAACCATAAGAAACCGAACAGGTACCTTGCGATGCAAAACCAGATTGCCAGCTTTCGCGCTGCGCTCGACGCCCGCCCGGTGTCCGGCTACCAGTGGTCGTTGTTGTTGCTCCTCGCCTTGCTGCTGGTCACCGATGGCTACGACGCCCAGGTCCTGGGCTACGTGGTGCCGGCCCTGGCCCAGGACTGGGGCCTGGAGAAAGCCGCCTTCGGCCCGGTGTTCAGTGCCAACCTGCTGGGCCTGACCCTGGGCTCCCTGGCGGTGACGCCCCTGGCGGATCGTTTTGGCGTACGCCGGATCCTCCTGGGTTGCGTGCTGATCTACGCCAGCCTGACGGTGCTGATGGTGTTCAGCCAATCCCTGGACAGCCTGATGGCCGCGCGTTTTATCTGTGGCATCGGCATGGGTGGGGCGATGCCCAGCGCCATGGCGCTGATGTCCGAATATTCGCCGCCGCGCCTGCGCACCCTGATGGTGACCCTGGCCGCCTGCGGTTTCTCCTTCGGTGGCGCGGCCGGCGGTTTCGTCGCGGCCGGCTTCATCGATCGCTTCGGCTGGGAGGCGGTGTTCCTGGCGGGCGGCGTGACCCCGTTGCTGCTGTTCCCGTTCCTGCTCTGGCGCTTGCCCGAATCCCTGCCACGCCTGCTGCGCGATGCGCCACCCTACGCGCGCCTGCGCAAGCTCTGCGCGCGCATGCTGCCGGACTGGCAGCCGCCAGTGGCGAGCGGCGACCAGGGCCCGCAACAGGCCGCTGGCAAGTTCACCGTGGTGGAATTGTTTCGCCAGGGGTATGCGCGGCCGACGCTGCTGATCTGGTCGACCTTTTTCGTCAGCCTGATCCTGCTGTATTTCATGATCAGCTGGCTGCCGACCCTGCTGCTGGAAAGCGGCCTGGCCCTGAAACAGGCCAACCTGGTGACGTCGATGTTCCTGTTCGCCGGAACCCTGGGGGCGATCTGCATGGCCTGGGTCGCCGATCGCCTCAAGCGCAAGGTGCGGCTGTTGTCCGCGGTGCTCGCCCTGGCGGCGCTGTGCACCGTGCTGCTGGGGCTGAACCACGACAACCCGCGCTACCTGGTGGTGTTCGTGTTTGCCGCAGGCTTCTGCATCATCGGTGGCCAGCTGACCCTGAACGCCTTCGCCAGCAACTTCTACCCGGCCCAGGTGCGCGCCACCGGCACGGGCTGGGCACTGGGAGTCGGGCGCTTCGGTTCGATCCTCGGGCCGCTGCTGGGCAGCCTGTTGCTGGCGATGCATATCCCGGTGCAGCAGATTTTCTTTTTCTGCGCGGTGCCGGCCCTGCTGGCGGCGTTGCTGATCATCCAGGTCCGTGGACCTGGCGAAGGGACTGGCGACGGCACGGCGGCGGCCGAGCCGTTGCAGGCGCCGCTCAAGTCTTGAGGTGGGGTCGGGTCAGCGTGCCAGGTGCTTGATCATCGGTATGCAGGCCAGGGTCAGGCCCCGGGGCGACTGGTACTGGGCGATGCGCTCGCCGATGAAACCGCAGCGGCGGTAGAAATCGGCGGCATTCAGGGTCGAGTCCAGGATCAGGTGCGGCAGGCCGGCCTGCAGGGCCTGCTGTTCGAGGTAGTTCATCATCTGCCGGCCGATGCCCCGGCCCATGTAGGCCGGGTCGACGAACACCGCGTCGACCTGGCCGGACTCGAGGTCGAGCATGCCGCTGGCCGCCACCTGGCCGTCGATCACCGCCACGTGTCCGGTCTTCTCCAGCAGCTCGATGAAGTATTCCCCCAGGCTGCCGGCGGTCCAGACCTGCAGGTCGGCGGCCGGATAATGGCCGGTGCATTGGTGGTTGATGGCCTGGTTGCGTATGTCGAAGACCCGTTGCGCGTCGTCGCCGTGGGCTTTTCTGATCAGCATGCTCGGTCCGTTCCTTGGCGTGGGCCGGCCATCATGCCTGGGCGCCAACGGCGCTGTCATGCCTTGCCGTGCTCAGTGCACCACTTTGTTCGCCGGCGGCAGGTGGCACAGGCGCTCGGTCAGGCGCAGGCGCTGGATCGGGTCCTCGCTGAGCAGCAGGGCGCGTTCCAGGTCGAAGCGTTCGGCGTTGGGGCATTCCAGGCGCTGGTAGAGGCTGGCCCGGGCCAGGTAGTCGGCGGCGTTGCCATCGCCCAGCTCCAGCACCCGTTCGGCGTCGACCAGGGCGCCGAGGAAGTCGTCATGGGTCAGGTGCAACTGGCGCAGGTTGCGCGACAGGCGCTGGAACATCTGCCATGGTTCGGCGCTGGCCAGGTGTTCGGCCTGGAGCTTGAGGTGATCGCCGTATTGGCGTTGCAGCAATTCGCGGCAGTCGTTGGGGTACAGGCGGCGCCCGCCGCACGGGTCCAGCAGGTGGTCGGCGCCGGGCACCCGCAGCAGGAAGTGGCCGGGAAAGTTCACCCCCACCAGGGGAATATGCAGCCGCTGCGCCAGCTCAAGGGCGATCAGGGCCAAGGCCAGGGGCTGTCCGCGACGCCGCTCGAGGACCTTGTCCATCAACGCCGCCTGGGGCCGCAGCGGCAGGTACTCGTCCTGCTGGAATTCCAGGTCGTTCATCCGCCGCAGCAGGGGCTGGCCCAGTTCGCTGGCGGGCAGCGACGGCAGGCTGCCGCCGATCTGCTGCTGGATATGCTTGAACTCCTCCAGCAACTGGCCGGGCACCAGTCGTGGTTCGTGTTCGGCGGCGATCCATAGCGCGGCCTCCAGCAAGGCCGGTGGTGAGCGGTGCAGGCAGGCGAAAAAGGCTTGGCGCGGGTTCATGGCAACCTCCGGCGAATGCCTCGTTTTAGCGCCGTCCCGGCGCTTCGTCCAGTGTTGGAGCAATCGCCCGTGGTTATTTCCCCAAGGATGCAAAGCCGGACGGCTTATTCCTGCGCAGCGCAGCAATTTCCGGGCGCAAGCCTATACTGGCGACTACAAGAAGTGATTCGGGAGCCCGTCGATGTTCGCTCTCATGCACAGCACCCGCCTTGAATCGCTGCATCTGAGTATCGACCCCGCGACCGGGTTGAAAGCAGTGATCGCCATCCACGACAACCGCCTGGGGCCTGCCCTGGGCGGTTGTCGTTATCTGCCCTATCCCGACGACGCCAGTGCCGTGGCCGATGCCGCGCGCCTGGCCCAGGGCATGAGCTACAAGGCGGCGCTGGCCGGCCTGCCCCAGGGCGGCGGTACCGCCGTGATCATCCGCCCGGCCCATGTGGAAAACCGCGCCGCGTTGTTCGAGGCCTTCGGCCGTTGCGTCGAGCAACTGGACGGACGCTACATCACCGCCATCGACAGCGGCACCTCGGTGGCCGACATGGACTGCATCGCCCAGCAGACTCGTTACGTCACCAGTACCAGTGCCGCCGGCGACCCGGCGCCTCATGCGGCCATGGGGGTGTTCGCCGGTATTCGCAGCACCGCCATGGCACGCCTGGGCAGCGATAACCTGGAGGGCCTGCGGGTGGCGATCCAGGGCCTGGGCAATGTCGGTTATGCCCTGGCCGAGCAGTTGCATGCCGCCGGCGCCGAATTGCTGGTCAGTGATATCGACCCGGGCAAGGTGCAACTGGCCATGGAGCAGTTGGGCGCGCATCCGGTGGCCAACGACGCCTTGCTCAGCACCCCTTGCGATATCCTCGCGCCTTGTGGCCTGGGGGCCGTGCTCAATAGCCGCAGCGTGGCGCAGCTGCGTTGTTCGGCAGTGGCCGGTTCTGCCAACAACCAGCTGACCAACCTGCAGGTCGCCGATCAGTTGGAGCGGCGCGGCATCCTCTATGCCCCGGACTACGTGATCAATTCCGGGGGGCTGATCTACGTGTCGCTCAAGCACCATAACGAGGAACTGCCGGTGATCACCGCCCACTTGGCGCAGATCAGCCTGCGCCTGACCGAGATCTTCGCCCACGCCCAGGCGGAGAAGCGCTCGCCGGCACGCATCGCCGACGAATTGGCGGAGCGGGTGCTCTATCGCTAGGCAGCGTTAACCTGCTGCCTGTTTCTAGCATCGGCATTTGCAGCGGTTGGCGGACGGGGGCCAACCATTGCTGCGACCGACCACCCGGGGAATGTATTGGACGATGGTTGAAGGGCTCGACGACGGATTGGATCGACAGTTGCGTGGCCAGTACGCCAAGGCGTTCCGGCACGAACGCCATCGGGTGGCAACTCCATTCCCAGGCATGAAAAAGCCCTGTGTCGTGGACGCAGGGCTGTTTGATCGGGGCAAGCTATTTCGCGGCCTTGGCCGCTTTCGCCGGCTTGGCTGGCGCCTCCACCTCGACGGGTTGCTCCTGCTCGACCGACGCCACGGCTGGCGCCGCCTCGCTGAGCAGTTCGTTCAGCGCATCCGGCTGGCTCTTGAAGGCCTTGGCGAACACATCGCGATTCTTGGCCATGTAGATGCCGGCTTCTTCCACTTGTTGCTCGGTCAGCGACGGCACCGCTTTTTGCAGCACCTGCGCTAGCACTTCAGCCAGTTCGAGCATTTTGTCATGACGGTCAGCTTCGGCTTTATCCATGAACAAGCGCTCCAGATCTCGGCTGCTGCGGTATACCACTTCGACGGCCATTCACCACCTCACATGCCTTCACGATAATGGGTCGGTACAAATACTGTATCGATATACAGGTTCGAGAGAATAGGCGAAACCTTTTCCCTTGGATAGTGGCTTTTCAATGTAGACGGATTTTTTTCCCCGGCCATTGATCCCGGCAGTCGTTGCTGCCGGGTACGTGCCTCGTCGGCGATGGTCGCCATCTCAATGACCGGCCCCTGGCCTTTTTTCTGCATGCAGGACAACCGTCACGTCCCTTGCGCATCATCCGGTCGAAACGACCTAAGGAATAACCATCGTGAAAATCAATTGGGCCGAAAACCTGCGGCAGAACGTCCATCAGTTGGCCGAGTCCCTGGGCAACCTGTTCGTCGAGTCGTTCCACTACCTGGCGCTGTTCGCCATCGGCGCGGTGACCGCCTGGGCGGCGGTGATGGAATTCCTGCAGATGCTCGAGGAAGGCCATATCAAGATCGACGACATCCTGCTGCTGTTCATCTACCTGGAATTGGGCGCGATGGTCGGTATCTACTTCAAGACCAACCACATGCCGGTGCGTTTCCTGATCTACGTGGCGATCACCGCGTTGACCCGGCTGCTGATTTCCAACGTCTCCCACCACAATCCGCCGGACCTGGGGATCATCTACCTGTGCGGCGGCATCCTGCTGCTGGCCTTTGCCGTGCTAGTGGTGCGCTACGCGTCCTCGCAGTTTCCCTCGGTGAAGATCGAGCACCCGCAACGCATGGTCGGCGAGGGCTCCAGCGAGCACCCGGAAGTGGAGAAAGGCGAGATCTAGCGAGGCAGCGCCCGCGCCTGGGCTGCCTGGTTTGCCGGCGGCGGCAGGGGCAGGCGGTCGCCGTTGGTCATGGCCTGGAGGATCGCCATGGCGCTGTGGCCTTGCTCGATGGCGATGCCGAACTGGATGCTCTGCACCAACCGTTCGATGCGTCGCGGGTCGTTGCGCTGGGCCGCGCTGATCAGGCGCTTGGCCACCACCTGGCCGGCCTGGGACAGGGTCAGCATCATGCTGCCGTCCAGGTCCTGGATACTCAGGTTGACCTGGTACTGGGGAGCGAAAGTGTCGGTAATCAGTTGCAATGGATTGTCCATGTCGCGTCACCGCCTGCTGGGATCGTGCAGACATTGACCGGCCGGGTGCGGGATTAGTTCGCAATCGCGGACCACTGGCCGATCGCTCGTCGAGGCTTGCCGACTGCCGCGTGCCTCCCGGGCGATCAAGCAAGGGGCATGCCGCGGCCGGCGCCGGCCAGTGAAACCGGGAGCCAAAAAAAGCGGACCGCAGGGTCCGCTTTTTCGTTGCCGCCCCGTTTCAGGGCAGGAAGGAGAAGATGATCGCCGACAGTGCGATCAGGCCAATCGACACCACGAACAGGTTCGACAACTGCCCGGAATACTGGCGCAGCGACGGTACGCGCTGGATCGCGTACATCGGCATCAGGAACAGCAGGCAAGCGATCACCGGGCCGCCCAGGGTCTCGATCATGCCCAGGATGCTCGGGTTGAAGGTCGCCACTGCCCAGCAGCTGAGCACCATGAACAGTGCGGTGAGCTTTTCCAGGCGGCTGGAAGACAGGGCGCGGCCGCGACCGCGCAGGCTTTTCACGATCAGCCCCTGGAAACCTTCGCTGGCGCCGATGTAGTGGCCCAGGAACGACTTGGTAATGGCTACCAGCGCGATCAGGGGCGCGGCGTAGGCGATGACCGGGGTCTGGAAGTGGTTGGCCAGGTACGACAGGATCGAGATGTTCTGCGCCTTGGCCGCGGCCAGGTCCGCCGGCGACAGGGCCAGCACGCAACTGAAGCAGAAGAACATCACCGTCAGCACCATCATGCCGTGGGCCATGGCCAGGATGCCGCTGCTCTTGCGCTCGGCCTGCTGGCCATAGTGGCGCTTCTGGTCCACGGCGAAGGCCGAGATGATCGGCGAGTGGTTGAACGAGAACACCATCACCGGGATCGCCAGCCACAGGGTCTTGAGGAACAGCGGCATGGGCATGCCGTCGCCGGCGGAGGCGAAGAACGCGCCGTTCCAGTTGGGGATCAGGCTCAGGGCCAGCAACAGCAGGGCGGCGACGAAAGGGTAGACCAGCAGGCTCATGGCCCGCACGATCACGCCCTGGCCGCAGCGCACGATGGCCATCAGGCCCAGGATCAGCAACAGCGACAGCACCGCCCGCGGCGGTGGGGCCATGTGCAGTTGGTGTTCCATGAAGCTGCCCAGGGTATTGGTCAGGGCCACGCTGTACACCAGCAGGATCGGGAAGATGGCGAAGAAATAGAGCAGGGTGATCAGCTTGCCGGCGCCGACCCCGAAGTGTTCCTCCACCACTTCGGTGATGTCCCCGGAGCGTCCGGACAGGACGAAGCGGGTCAGCCCACGGTGGGCGAAGAAGGTCATGGGGAAGGCCAGCAGCGCCAGCACGATCATCGGCCAGAAGCCGCCGACCCCGGCGTTGATCGGCAGGAACAGGGTGCCGGCGCCGATGGCGGTGCCATACAGGCCGAGCATCCAGGTGGTGTCGTGCTTGCTCCAGCCCCGGGAGGCTGGCGCGCTGTCACGGGGTGTCGCTACGGCAGGATTCTGGGTAGCAGGTGTGGGTACATCGGTCATCGGTATCGCCTCGTTATTATTCTTGCTCGGGCTCACGTGTTACGGACGGTCAGGGAAGGCTCCTCAGCATTCCACCCAGCTCACCGCCAGGCCGCCCCGTGAAGTCTCTTTGTATTTGTCGTGCATGTCGGCGCCGGTATCGCGCATGGTGCGGATCACCCGGTCCAGGGAAATGAAATGCTGGCCGTCGCCGCGCAGGGCCATCTGGGTGGCGTTGATCGCCTTCACCGCGGCGATCGCGTTGCGTTCGATGCAGGGCACCTGCACCAGCCCGCCCACCGGATCGCAGGTCAGGCCGAGGTTGTGCTCCAGGCCGATCTCGGCGGCGTTTTCCAGCTGCTCGGGAGTGGCTCCCAGGACTTCCGCCAGGCCGGCCGCGGCCATGGCGCAGGCCGAACCCACCTCGCCCTGGCAGCCGACTTCGGCCCCGGAGATCGAGGCGTTCTTCTTGCACAGGATGCCCACCGCGGCGGCGCCGAGGAAAAAGCTCACGACATCGTCGTCGCAGGCTTGCGGGTTGAATTTCATGTAGTAGTGCAGCACTGCCGGGATGATCCCTGCCGCGCCGTTGGTGGGCGCGGTGACCATGCGTCCGCCGGCGGCGTTCTCTTCGTTGACCGCCAGGGCATAGAGGTTGACCCACTCCATGGCCGACAGGGTCGAGGTGATGACGTTGGGCTTGCCGATCTCCAGCAGGTTGCGATGCAGCTTGGCGGCGCGGCGTGGCACGTCGAGACCGCCGGGCAGGATGCCTTCGTGGCTCAGGCCCTGTTCCACGCATTCACGCATCACCGACCAGATGTGCAGCAGGCCGCTGCGGATCTCGGCGTCGCTGCGCCAGGCCCGCTCGTTGGCCATCATCAACTCGCCGACCCGCAGGTCGTGGGTCTTGCACAGGGCCAGCAACTCGGCGGCGCTGTTGAAGTCGTAGGGCAGTTGCACGCTGGCGCTGGTGTCGATCCCGGCCTCGACCTGTGCGGCCTCGACGATGAAACCACCGCCCACCGAGTAGTAGGTCTGCTCCAGCAGGGTGCCGTGTTCGCCCAGGGCGACCAGGGTCATGGCGTTGGGGTGGTAGGGCAGGCTTTCGTCCAGCAGGAGCAGGTCCTGCCGCCAGTCGAAGGCGATGCTCGAGCGGCCGCCCAGCAGCAACTGGCCGCTTTCGCGCAGTTGCTGGATGCGTGGGCCGATGCTGCGCGGATCGATGCTGTCCGGCCACTCGCCCATCAGGCCCATGACGCTGGCGCGGTCGGTGGCGTGGCCGACTCCGGTGGCGGAGAGGGAGCCGTAGAGGCGGATCTGCACTCGCCGCACCTGCTCTTGCAGGCCCTGCTCGAACAGCGCCTGGGCAAAGGTCGCGGCGGCACGCATGGGGCCGACGGTATGGGAACTGGACGGACCGATGCCGACTTTGAACAGATCGAAAACACTGATAGCCATGCTAAAGCCTTACAAGCAATGGAAGGTAGATCGCTGCCATTTTTTGTAGGCCAAGCGCAATGTCGGCGATACTGCCAATCTCGGTCAGCAGTGACCAACGAAATTTCCTAAGAGATCCTTTAGCAGGGCTAAACGATGAGCCGTCAATTTCATGCCCAGACCTATGTCTGGCTGCATGTGTTTTCCTGTGCCGCGCGGCACTTGTCCTTCACCCGCTGTGCCGAGGAGTTGCACATCACACCCGGAGCGGTGAGCCAGCAGATCCGCCAGCTCGAAGAGCGCCTGGGGTTTCGCCTGTTCCACCGCCGGGCCCGGGGTGTCGAACTCAGCGCCGAGGGCCAGCGCCTGGCCCTGACAGTGACCGAGGCCTACGGCAACATCGATGCCGAATTGCGCCGCCTGGATGCGGGCATGATCGGCGGTACCTTGCGCCTGCGCTCGATCCCGTCGTTCCTCGGCAAGTGGTTGACCCCGCGTTTGCCGCGCCTGCAGCAGCGCTACCCGGAGATCCAGTTGCGGCTGGTGGCGGAGGACAGCAGCGTGGCGCTGCACGAGGGCGACTTCGACCTGGCCATCGACCTGAACGACGGCAGCTATCCGGGCCTGCAATCCACGGCCCTGCTGGACGAGCAGATCTTCCCGGTGTGTGCGCCGAGCCTGCTGCGCGGGCGGCCACCGTTGCACGGTCCGGCGGACCTGGCACACTTCCCGCTGCTGCACGACATCACCGCCTGGCGCGGCAGCTACGAATATGCCGAATGGGAGTTCTACCTCGATGCCATCGGTTTCGAAGGCGCCGATGTGCGTCGTGGCCATACCTTCAACCGCAACCACCTGACCATCGAGGCGGCGATCGCCGGCATGGGCGTGGCGATCGCCCGGCGTACCTTGCTCAACGACGAGCTGGAGCGCGGCACCCTGATCGTGCCGTTCGGCCTCGCGGTACCCAATCACAAGCGTTACGTGCTGCTTTATGCGCCAGGCGCACTGAGCCATCCCGGGGTGCGGGCGGTGCATGACTGGCTGGTGGAGGAAGCGGAGATATTTCGCGGTCTGCACCCCCTGGGAGAGGGGCAGGAATGAGCTGTTTCGAGACGTGTCGCAAGCGCGGCGGACTCCCCACACTAACAGCGCCCTGGCGGTTTGTCCGGCTTTATTTGCGCATGAATATTTATATTTTTCCGGGGGTTGAAATGTTCTTCGCCGTGCCTAATTGTGTAACCAAGAGGTCACGAAATGCTGGTCGAAACCAGGTTCAAGGCCTCTTGCGAGCAAGCTGAAATAAGGGAAGAACTATGCAAATCCAAGTCCATAGCGATAACCATATTCAAAGCAGCCTTCGGATGGAGGAGTGGGTGCGCAGCACCGTTGAAAGCACGCTCGAACGTTACGAGGAAGACCTGACCCGGGTGGTGGTCCATCTGCGTGACGAGAACGGCGGCAAGTCGGGTCCGGATGACCTGCGTTGCCAGCTCGAGGCCCGGCCCAAGGGGCACCAGCCAATTTCCGTGACCCACAAGGCCGATACCCTGGAGCAGGCCATCGACGGCGCCACCGTCAAGCTGGAAAGTGCCCTGGAACACATGTTCGGCAGGCTGCGGGCCAAACGTCCGGCGGCAGTGGCCGGCGATGACGGCAGCGAGGCGGATGCCCTGCTCGAAGAAGAATTCCTGGAAAACCAGCAGGCTGCGCTCAATAGCTGACAGCTGGATTTTCCCTCGACCCGACGGGCCTGCATTGCAGGCCCGTTTTCGTTTGGGCGGCCCAGAACGCGACCGAACTCTGCACGTACAGGATCCGTGGTTGCGGCCCGAAGTCATCGTGCGGGTGGCGTTTGACCGTGGTGATGGAAATGCCTGGTTCGCAGCCGATCTTGGCCTGGCAAAGGCGGTCCCGCAGGTACAGCAGGAACGCAGGCGACCGCCGGCAATTGGCGCGAATGGGCGGGCGGGGCGGTGACGCTTCGAGTCTTTTGCGTATGAGAATATTTATCATTAATATTGTCCGCCTCCTGTGCCCGGGCGTGCGCGTCCCGGGCTTTCTTTTGCTGCAAGGTCCGAACATGAAGAGCAAGGCCGGCGGGATTCCCGCTTCCTATCGTCTGGCAGTGGCATCAAGGGTCGGCGCCGCGGTCCTGGGCGGCTACCTGCTGGCGGCGCTGGCCTGCGCCTGCCTGGCCTTGCTGCTGCCGTTGCCCAAGGTCGACGCGGTGCTCAGCGCGATGATGAGTTCGTTCCTGTTCTACCTGCTGGCGGTGATCTGGTGCTTCGCCTGCCGCAGCGCCTGGCATGCCTGGTTCGGCTTGCTCCTGCCCTGCCTGGTGCTGGCGTTGGTGGCTGGCAGCGCCTATTGGGCGGCCCTGCCATGAAAGAGGGTTTGCGCCAATCCATGGCCTGGTTGCACACCTGGAGCGGTTTACTGTTCGGCTGGCTGCTGTTCGCCATCTTCCTCACCGGGACCCTGTCCTATTTCAAGCACGAGATCAGCCACTGGATGCAGCCCGAGATCCCGGCCCGGGCCCTGGACGCCGAGACCAGCCTGGGCCTGGCCCAGCGCTACCTGGAGCAGCACGGCCAGGGCGCGCAACGCTGGTTCATCGGCCTGCCCGACGCCCGTGAGCCGGCCCTTTCGGTGGCCTGGCAGGCACCGGGCAACCCCGGCGAGCGCGGCGTCTTCAGCGAGAAGCTGCTGGACCCGGCCACGGGCAGCGAGCTGCATGCGCGCGATACCCGGGGCGGCGAGTTCTTCTATCGCTTCCACTTCCAATTGCAGATGCCCTATCCATGGGGTCGCTGGCTGTCGACCATGGCGGCCATGGTGATGCTGGTGGCGCTGGTCAGCGGCATCATCATCCACAAGAAGATCTTCAAGGACTTCTTCACCTTCCGCCCGCGCAAGGGCCAGCGCACCTGGCTCGACGGGCACAACGCACTGGGGGTGCTGGTGCTGCCGTTCCACCTGATGATCACCTACAGCAGCCTGGTGATCTTCATGTCCATGGTCATGCCGGCGGGCGTCCTGGTCGCCTACAAGGGCGACAACAATGCCTTCTTCCAGGACCTGCAAGCGGTAGCCCGCAACACCCCGGCTGCCGGTGAACCAGCGCCGCTGGCGCCCTTGCAACCGATGCTCAGGCAAGCCTTGCAGCACTGGTCGGGTGGGCGTGCGCAGCGGGTGGTAGTGAACAATCCCGGGGATGCGAACGCCTCGGTGCAGGTCATGCGCCATGGGGCTGACCAGGTAGCCCGCAACTTCGTCAGCGCGCTGGCGTTCAATGGCGTCACCGGCCAGCCATTGGCGGAAAGTCCCGGGCAGTCGCTGCCCAAGGCCATCGGCGGCAGCTTCTATGGGCTGCACATGGGCGTGTTCGCCGGGCCGGTGCTGCGCTGGTTGTACTTCATCTGTGGCCTGGCCAGCACCGCGATGATCGGCACCGGGCTGGTGATCTGGCTCGGCAAGCGCCAACTCAAGCATGCCAAGAGCCCGGCCATGCCCTTCGAGCTGCGCCTGGTGGACGTGCTGAACATCGCCAGCATGTCCGGGCTGGTGCTGGCGGTGGCGGTGTTCTTCTGGGCCAACCGCCTGCTGCCGGCCGGCTTTGCCGAGCGCGCCGACTGGGAAGTCAACAGCTTCTTCAGTGCCTGGGGCCTGGGCCTGTTGCACGCGGCGCTGCGCCGTGGGCGCCGGGCCTGGATCGAGCAGTTGGCGCTGGCGGCCTTGTTGCTGGCCGGCATTCCGCTGCTCGATGCCTTGACCGCGCCGAACCTGGCCGATGGTTTCCTCAGTCGTGGGGACTGGACCCGGGCCGGCTTCGACCTGGCCTGCCTGGCCAGTGGCCTGTTCCTGGCCTGGGCCGCGTACAAGATGCAGCGCGCCGCCCGGGCGCCTGCCGCCAACCTGTCCCGGGCCCGCTCACGGGCCGCTGAAACCGAGGTGGATTGAATGCTCCTGGCCCTGTTGCTCTGTTATGCCGGCTTCACCGGTTTGTGCCTGTCCCTGGATCGGCACCACGGTGAGGTGCTGGGCCGTAAGCCCAGCGCCCGCCGTCGCCAGGGCCTGCGCCTGGGCGGCTGGCTGCTGCTGGGGCTGTCGCTGATGGGCGCCGTGCAAGACACCGGCTGGAGCCTGGGGCTGGTGCAGTGGTGCGCGGTGTCGATGTGCAGCGCCTTGCTGCTGGTCTGGCTGCTGCCGTACCGCCCGCGCCTGGTGCTGTCCATGGCGGGCGCGAGCCTGTTGGCCAGTCCGCTGGCGGCCCTGGCCCAATTCTGAGTGCTGTGCCTGCGATGAATATCCTGCCGCCGGAACCCACAGAGCTCGATCGCTCCGACCCGCAGGGCACTCGTGCGCATTTTCTCCAGGTGTTCCTGTCCCAGCGGGCGCAGATGGAGGCCCTGGTCAGTCGCCGGGTCGGTTGCCGGGCCACCGCCGCGGACCTGGTGCAAGAGTTGTTCCTGCGCTTCTGGCGCCGGCCCCTGGTCCAGGTCGAGGAACTGAGCACCTACCTGCTGCGCTGCGCCGGCAATATCGCCATCGACCACCTGCGCAGCGAAGGCGCGCGGGTCCGGGTCAGCGCCGGCTGGGTGCCGGAGCAGCAAGACCAGCACGCTCTCGAGCCCCAGGCCGTGCTGGAGGCCGGTAACGACCTGCGCCACGTAGAGGCGGCCTTGCGCGGCCTGCCCCAGCGTACCCGGCAGATCTTCCTGCTCAATCGCATCCATGGACGCAAGTACGCCGAGATCGCCAAGGCCATGGACCTGTCCCAAAGCGCCGTGGAAAAACATATGATGCGCGCCCTCGAAGCCTGCAAGGCCAGCCTGCGGGAACCCTCGACCACGCGCACGCCAAGGAATGCCCCGTGAACCAGCGCTCCACCGTCACCCCGACGCCCGCCCAGGAGCAGGCCGCCCTGGCCTGGCTGAGCCTGCTCCACGACCAGCCCAGCAGCGGCGACCAGGCGACTTTCAGCCAATGGTTGCAAGCCGACCCGGCCCATGCCGAAGCCTATGCCCAGGCCCAGGTGCTATGGGAATTGAGCGAGCAGCCAGCGCGGACCCTGGCCGCCGAAGAGGACCAGGCCCTGCAGGGCTTGCTGCGGCAGATGGACGGGGCCAGGGGGCGGGCCCGGCGTCGCTGGTCGGTGAGCCTGGCGCTGGCTGCCAGCTGGTTGCTGGCCGTGACCCTGGGAGCGGGGTGGCAGCCGGGTCGCTGGATCGATGACCTGGGCGCCGACTACGTGTCGGCCCCGGGCCAGGTGCGCACTGTGACCCTGGCCGATGCCAGCCAAGTGACCCTGGACGCCGACAGCGCCATCGCCGTGGACTTCAGCCACGGCCAGCGGCACGTCCAACTGCGCCGTGGCGCCGCGTTCTTCCAGGTCAGTCATACCGGCGAGTCTTTCGTGGTGAGTGCCGAACAAGGCGAGGCCCGGGTCCTGGGCACCCAGTTCGAAGTGCGCCTGCAACCCCAGGGCGCCCAGGTCACGGTGCTGTCCGGGCGGGTCGCGGTCACGCCGGCCGAAGGCGCGCCCCGGCAGGTGCTTGGCGCCGGCCAGCAGGTGGCCTACGGCCAGGGCCAGGCCGCGCCGTTGCATGGGGCCGACAGCGAAGCGCAACTGGCCTGGCGCCAGGGCTGGTTGAACTACTATCACGCGCCCCTGGCCGAGGTGGTCGCGGACCTGCGCCGGTATTTTCCCGGACGCATCCTGTTGCTCAACGATGAGCTGGGTCTGCGGCGCATCAGTGGCAGTTTCTCCAGCAAGGACCCACAGGCCGTCCTCGACTCCCTGCAGGCGGTATTGGGTTTCAAACAGCACACGATGCTCGGCCGGTTCATCGTCCTGCGCTGAGAAGCTTGTCCCAGAGCTCCCGAACATTCATCGATATCACTTCGTTCTGTCACTAAACCGTTACACGAGGCGCGGATGATCTGCGCATTCCTGAGTACATGGTCAGGATCGGAGAGGGTTGTGATTCAGCTCTCGTAGGGGAGGGATGGCTGAAGCAGGAGCAAGTCGATGCGCAGCTGGGATGTAGCTAAAAAGAAAAAAGCCCATATCGAAATCATCCCGATGATCGATGTGATGATGTTTCTCTTGGTGTTCTTCGTACTCATCAGTCTCAACGTGATCCCGGCCGTGGGGATCAAGACGCAGTTGCCGGTCGCCAGCACCGCGCAACAGTTGAAACCGCAAAACAAGGCGGTCATCACCCTGGGCCTGCAGGAACGCCTGCAACTCGATGGCCAGGACCTGGATGAAGGTGCCCTGCTGGCGCAACTCAAGGTGCTCAACACCGGCAGCGAAAAGCTGGTGATCATCATCAACAGTGACCAGGGCGTGGAGGTCAAGCGCCTGGTCTCGGTGATGGACCTGCTCAAGGGCAATGGTTTCTCGTCCGTCTCCATCGCCACACGCAAGTCCTGACGCCATGTTCAGTCTCTATCGAACCCGCAAGCTGCTGGCATGCCTGCTGCCGGCCGGCCTTCTGTTGCTGGTGATCTACAGCAGCCAGTTGCAGCGATTGCAGATCACGCCGGTGTATGACGAAAGCACCGTGGAGGTGGCCCTGGTGGATGCCAGCGAACTGTTGGCCGTGGCCGAGCCGCCACCGCCCGAGCCGGAGCCCATCGAACCCGAGCCGCCGGTGGTGGTGCCGGATGAAGAACCCCTGGTGATCGAGCCGCCCAAGCCCAAGCCGGTGGTCAAGCCCAAGCCCGTGGTGGCCAAGCCGCTGGTGGCCAAGCCCGAGCCCGCCAAGCCCGTGGCGCCTAAACCGGCCCCGGCGCAAGTGGCCAAGAGCACCCCGGCGCCGCCGCCCGCCGTGGCCGAGGCGCCCAAGCCTCCGGTGGCGACACCGGCCGCCGCACCGGCTCCAGCGCCCGCCCCCGCGGCGCCAGCCAGTGCCATCAAGGAAAGCCTGTACACCGCTGCTTTGCGCAAGGAACTGGAAAAGCACAAGCAATACCCCAGCGGCCGCGAGGCCTCGTTGCAGCGTCCCCAGGGCGATGTGGTGATCTGGCTGGAAGTCGATCGGGCCGGCAACGTGCTCGACAGTGGCATCGAAAACAAGGCGCCGAACATGTTGCTCAACCGTGCCGCGCAAACCAGTTTGCGCCGCGTGGAAAAAGTCTCGCCGTTCCCGGCGGACGCCTTCTCGGGCAAGAACAAGCAACGGTTCACCGCGACCTTTAGCTACAACGTGGAATAACCCATCACCTATTAACGAAAGTTGTAAGCAAGGGATTGACCCGTGAAGATCAATAAACTTTATGCCCTGCTTCTGGCATCGGGCCTGGGCAGTTTTGCGCCATTGGTTCTGGCCGACGATAGCGTGGACGTCGGTGCGGTGAACGTTGCCGGCAAACAGTCCCTGGGCAATGGCCACATGATCAAGGAAGAAAGCGCCAAGGCGCGTTCCACCGTGACCAAGGAAGCCATGGACCAGATGGCGCCCACCGCCAACGCCGTGGACAAGCTCAAGTACACCCCGGGGATCAACGTCTCCAGCACCGATGCCACGGGCCTGAGCGGCACCAACTTCACCATGCGCGGGATGAACTCCGACCAGGTGGGCCTTTCCTCCGATGGTTTCCCGATCAACGATTCGGGTGACTACTCCATCTATCCGAACCTGATGGGCGATTCGGAAAACTTCAGCGAAGTGTTTGTCACCCAGGGCTCGTCCGAGGCCGACGGTCCGCACATCGGCTCCAGCGGCGGCAACATCGGCCTGGTGACCGCGCGCCCGACCAAGGACTTCGGTGTATTCGTCAAGCAATCGGTGGGTTCGAACAACCTGCGCAAATCCTTTGCCCGGCTGAACACCGGTGACCTGGGCGGCTTCAAGACCTGGGTCTCGGCCTCCCACACAGAAGGCGACAAGTGGAAGGGCAAGGGCACCCTGCGCGCCGACAAGATCGAGTGGAACACCCTGTTCGAAGACGGCAACGGCAACTCCACCAACGCCATCTTCAAGTACAACAAGCAGGAAAACTACAACTACAACAGCGTCAGCAAGGCCCAGTTCCAAAACCAGGGGCGACGCGTGGACTATTCGGAAAGCACCTTGTTCAAGAACGGCAGCGTGTCCCAGTCCTACAAGCTCAACCGCAACCCCTTCGAAAGCCTGACCGCTTCGGTGACCCAGCGCTTCCAGCTGCGTGACGACCTGAGCCTGACCTTCAACCCGTACTACGTGTGGTCCAACGGCGGCAGCTTCAGCGGCCAGACCGCCACCACCCTGTCCGCCTCTTCCAGCAAGGCCGGCAACTATGACCTGAGGGGCCTGCCCAGCGGTACCTACTACCGGCCTTCCTGGACCGAGACCTGGCGCCCGGGCATGACCACCAAGCTCAAGTGGGACCTCAACGAAGAGCACAGCCTGGACGTTGGCTACTGGTACGAGCGCGCCCGCCAGCGCCAGACCCAGCCCTTCATCGGCATCAAGGCCAATGGCGCGCCGGAAAACGTCTGGGGCGACTACCAGGGTTCCGACCAGCTGGTGGATCGCAATGGCGCCACGGTCCAGGGCCGGCACCAGTACACCGTGACCCCGGCACAGAAACTCTGGGTGCAAGACACCTGGCAGGCGACCCCGGACCTGACCCTGACCGGGGCCCTGGCCTACCAGCATGTGGAGCGTGACGGCAACAACCTCGGCAGCCTGACCGACAAGCCGGAAAAGCGGAACGTGCGTTATCACGAGTTCTTGCCCAGCTTCAACGCCAAGTACCAGATCGACCCGAACAACCAGGCGTTCTACAACGTCACCCGCAACATGCGCACGCCGCCCAACTACGTGCTCTACAACAAGGGCGACTCGATCAGCCTGAAACCCGAGCTGAGCTGGAACCAGGAACTAGGCTGGCGCTACAGCGAAGACAACATGGCCCTGAGCGCGACGCTGTTCTACATCACCTTCAAGGACCGGCAGATCTCCACCACCGACGTCAATGGCGACTACGTGGTGGCCAACGTCGGCGAGGTGAAGAACCGCGGCCTGGAGCTGGAGTGGAGCGGGTTGCTGCCGCATAACTTCAACTACTACGCCTCGTACACCTACACCAAGTCCGAGCAGATGGACGACCTGACCAACAAGAACGTGTTGCTGCCGACCTCCGGCAAGCAACTGGCCAACGTGCCGCAGAACATGTTCAACCTGAGCCTGGGCTACGACGATTCGCGCTACTACGGCAACGTCGTCGGCAAGTACGTCGGCGCCTTCTACGGCGACCTGACCAATGACGAGAAGATCTCCGGGCGCACCGTGTTCGACCTCAACGCCGGTATCCACCTGCCAGTGGACAAGAAAGTGCTGAAGTCCGCGACCCTGCGCTTCTCGATGCTCAACGTGTTCGACAAGGAATACCTGGCCTCGACCCGCACCGTGTCGTTCAACACCGTGAAGACCAATGGCCTGGCGCCGAGCACCGCCTACTACAACGTCGGCGAGGAGCGGACCGCGATGGTCTCGCTGGAAGCCGCGTTCTGATTCGTTTCAGGTACAAGAGGACATGACGATGGACATGAATCTGCTGCACGACATCACCTTCTACACCATGTACGGCGCCGCCGCGATCGCCGCCTTCATCGCGGTGGAGCGGGGTATCTACTTCAGCTTCAGCCTGCGCCAGGCAAAGAAACTGGAGACCGTGCTCAACCCGAAGATGCATAGCGTCGACGACCTGCCGGCGCAGCTGCGCGAGCGCAACAGCCTGCCCCTGGAAATGGTCGCCGAGCTGTTCGCCCACAAGCAGGGGCTGGCCAGCCACAAGGACCTGGAAGACCTCAGCGAGTCGATCTACATCGCCACCCGCAGCAAGCTGATGCATGGCCTGTGGCTGCTGGAGACGGTGGTTACCGCTGCACCCTTGCTGGGCCTGCTGGGCACCATCCTGGGGATCATCGACACCTTCAAGGCCCTGGCCGAGACCGGTGTCTCCGACCCGGGCGAGGTGTCCAAGGGTATCGGCACCGCGCTGTACGCCACGGCACTGGGGATCGCCATCGCCCTGGGCAGCATGATCTTCCACAACCACTTCCAGGATCGGGTCGAACGCATCACCGACCACCTGAAGATCCTGCTGCTGCGCGCCGGCATGGGCACGGCCCTGAAAGCCCCGGCGCCAGCGCAAGCGGTGCAGGGCACCCTGCAACCTGCCTGATAAGCTACGCGCCGTAGCCGCTGCCCAAGGCCGCGGGCGATGACCGGGCGGGCGCTCCCAGAGCGTCCGCCAGGCTCGCCGCGCCGCCTGCGCCAGCGGCTTTTTTCTTGCCGACAATACAAGGACTTTTTCCATGTCGCGTCCTCGTCCCATGCCCCGGTTGCTGGGGGCACTGACATTCGCCCTGGTCGCCCTGGCCGGTTGCAGTTCGCTCTCCCATGAGCCACAGCCAGTGGCGGTGAACATCGTCGCCATCAACGACCTGCACGGTAACTTGCAAGCCAACCCCTTCAGCTTCAAGGACCCGAGCGCCCCCGGCGGCGTGCGCAAGCTCCAGGCCGGCGGTATCGCCACCCTGGGCGGCATGCTCGGCCAGCTACGCCAGGAAGATCCGCAACTGTTGTTCATCGGCGCCGGCGACCTGGTGGGTGGCAGCCCGCCCTTGTCGGCCATGTGGGCCGACGAGCCGACCCTGGACGCCCTGCGCCAGATGGGCCTGAAGCTCAGCGCCATCGGCAACCACGAACTGGACCAGGGCAAGGCCGAGTTCCTGCGCCAGGTCAACGGTGGCTGCCAATCGCCACGGCCGGACAAGGCCTGCCAGTTCCGCCCGGACTACGCAGGCAGCGGCTTTCCCTACCTGGCCGCCAACCTGATGGACAGCGACACCGGCAAGCCGCTGCTGCCGGCCTACCGCATCGAACAAGTGCATGGGGTCAAGGTGGCTTTCGTCGGCGCGGTATTGCGTGACGTGGCCTCGGTGGTCAGCGCCAAGGGCATGCGTGGCCTGCAAGTGGCGGATGAAGCCGACTCCATCAATAAACTGGTTCCCGAGCTCAAGGCCCAGGGCGCCAACGCCATCATCGCCGTGGTGCACCAGGGCGGCGCGACCCCCGAGCCGTTCGACAAGCCCGACTGCTCGCAACTGGGTGGCGACATCGTCGACGTGGCCAAGCGTCTCGACCCGGCGGTGGACGTGCTGGTCAGCGCCCATTCGCACCAGGGCTACCTGTGCAAGGTCGGCTCGCTGCTGGTGACCCAGGGCAATTCCTATGGCCACCTGCTGACCCACCTGACCCTGCAAGTGACCCCGGGCCAGCACCGGGTCACGGACATCAAGGCGGTCAACCTGCTGGCCGACCCGGCGCGTTATCCACAGGACCCGGGCCTGGCCCGGTTGCAGCGCGACGTCGAGGCGCGCAGCAATGAAGTGTTGCTCAGCCCGGTGGCAGCGATTGGCGCCCCGTCCATCACCCGACGCGCCGATGGCGCCGGGGAAATGCCCCTGGGCGACCTGATCGCCGATGCCCACCTGGCCGCCGGCCAGGCCAATGGCGCGAAGATCGCCTTCATGAACACCGGTGGCATTCGCAGCGACCTGGCCCTGGAGCCCGGGCAGGCCAAGCTCAACTACGGGCAGTTGGCGACCCTGCAACCCTTCAACAACGCCCTGGTCGCTTTCGACCTCACTGGCCGGCAGTTGCAGCAAGTGCTCAACCAGCAGTGGAAAGGCACGGACGATGCCAACATCCTCCAGGTCTCACGGGGTTTCAGCTACCGCTGGGACGCCAAGCGCCCGGTGGGGGACCGCGTGGTGCCGGACAGCTTGCGCCTGGATGGCCAGCCATTGCGCGCCGATACCCGTTACCGGGTGGTGATGAACGCCTTCCTGGGCGAAGGCGGTGATCGTTTCAGCCTGTTCAAGGACGGCACCCAGCGCAGCGACCTGGGCATCAGCGACCTGGACGCCATGTTGCAGTACCTCAAGGACATGGAGCACCAGGGCAAGCCGGCCGGCTCCGCCACCA
This sequence comes from Pseudomonas sp. MSSRFD41, assembly GCF_014230245.1. NCBI lineage: Bacteria > Pseudomonadati > Pseudomonadota > Gammaproteobacteria > Pseudomonadales > Pseudomonadaceae > Pseudomonas > Pseudomonas sp. MSSRFD41. Next base: position 190,443 of record NZ_JACKZK010000008.1, read on the forward strand.
GCGCCGGGCGGATCGAGCGCAGCAATTGAGGTGTGCGGGCGACAGCCGATGGGCCGCTGAAGGTCCTGCGGACCTTGTCGCCGCTTCGCAGGCTCAGCAGCGGCTACAGGTGCTTCGGGCACTTGCTGGGTGTAGCCGCTGCCGCAGGCTGCGCCCGGGCGCGCAGCGGTCGTAGAACCGGCTTGCCAGGTCCGCTCGTGGACTCACTCCAACGCGGCTGAAAATATTTTCAAAAAATGGCTGAGGTCTTTGCCCTCGACATCCGTGTAGTGCTTGAAAGTGCGATCAATTCGCATTCAATGTGCTCCTACACACGAGTCTCAAGCATGAAGTCCAGGGCAAATTCGGTGGCAAACGCTGCGGTAAAACGTTGGTTCGGCGCATCCGCGCTGATGGTGTCGGGGTTGGCGCTGCTGCCCCTGGGCGTGGCCCTGGCGGCCGAATCCGGCAGTGCCCAGCACAGCGCGCTCTTCAACTTCACCATTGCCGCCAAGCCACTGCCCCAGGCGTTGAGCGATTTCACCCGGGTCACCGGTATCAGCGTGGTCTACACCACCGATACGCCCTATGGCGTCCAGGCGCCGGCGCTCAATGGCCAGTTCGGGGCCGAGCAGGCCTTGCAGCGCTTGTTGGGCGGTTCCGGGTTCACTTACCGGCGCAGCGATGCCCACACCCTGGTCCTCGAACCGCTGCCCCAAGGCGCCGGCTTGAACCTGGGCGCCACCAGCGTCACCGCCCTGGGGGCCGACGACAGCACCAGCTACCAGCCGCCGGCCACCACCTCGGTGGCGCGCAGCCAGGCGCTGAACCAGGAAATCCCGCAGATCATCAACGTGGTCCCGGCCCAGGTCCTGAAGGACCAGGTCCCGCGCAACCTGGACGACGCGCTGAAGAACGTCAGCGGCATCACCCAGACCAACACCCTGGGCGGCACCCAGGATGCGGTGCTGCTGCGGGGTTTTGGCGACAACCGCAACGGCTCGATCATGCGCGATAGCATGCCGGTGGTGCAGGGCCGCGCCCTGAACGCCACGGCCGAGCGGGTCGAAGTGCTCAAGGGGCCGTCCTCGCTGCTCTACGGCATCCAGGACCCGGGCGGGGTGATCAACGTGGTCAGCAAGAAGCCTGAGCTGCAACAGTCCACCGCCCTGACCGTGCGCGGCTCGACCTACGGCTCGGGCAAGAACGGCAGCGGTGGCAGCCTCGACACCACCGGGCCGCTCGGCGACTCCGGGCTGGCCTACCGCTTGATTGTCGATCACGAAGACGAAGATTACTGGCGCAACTTCGGCACCCATCGCGAATCCCTGGTGGCGCCGTCCCTGGCCTGGTATGGCGAGCGCACCAAGGTCCTGCTGGCCTACGAGCATCGCGAGTTCCTGACCCCGTTCGACCGTGGCACGGCCATCGATCCCAAGACCAACCATCCACTGGACATCCCGGCCACCCGGCGCCTGGACGAGCCGTTCAACGACATGGAAGGGCGCTCGGACCTGTACCGCCTCGAGGTCGACCACGAACTTGGCGACGACTGGCAGGCCCACTTCGGCTACAGCTGGAACCGCGAGACCTACGACGCCAGCCAGGTGCGCCTGACCGCGGTGAATGCCAACGGCACCCTGACCCGGACCATGGACGGCACCCAGGGCGCCCTGACCACCGATCGCTACGCCACCGCCAGCCTGGAAGGCAAGGTGCAGCTGGCCGGCATGCAGCATGACCTGGTGTTCGGCCTCGACGACGAGTACCGCAAGATCTATCGCGCCGACCTGATTCGCGGCAAGAACACCCGTTTCGACTACCGCAACCCGGTGTACGGCCAGCAGGTGGCGGGCACCAACGTCAGCGCCCCGGACAGCGACCAGACCGACTTGCTGCGCAGCGACTCGCTGTTCTTCCAGGACGCCATCCACCTCACCGACCAGTGGATCCTGGTGGGCGGCGGACGCTTCCAGGAGTACGACCAGTACGCCGGCAAGGGCCGGCCGTTCCATGCCAACACCGACAGCAACGGGCAGAAGTTCGTGCCCCGTGCCGGCCTGGTGTATCGCTACACCGACCAGCTGTCGTTCTATGGCAGCTACACCGAATCGTTCAAGCCCAACTCCAGCATCGCCCAGCTGGCCGGTGGCACCGCGGTGCTGGATGGCTCCATCGAGCCTGAAGAAGCCAAGTCCTGGGAGCTGGGGGCCAAGCTCGATATTCCCGGGCGCATCACCGCCAGCGCGGCGCTGTTCGACATCACCAAGCGCAACGTGCTGGTGTCCACCGCCACGGCCACCGAGACGGTCACCAGCGTGGCCGGCGAGGTGCATTCCAAGGGCCTGGAGCTGGACCTGACCGGCCAGCTCAGCGACCAGTGGAGCCTGATCGGCAGCTACGCCTACACCGATGCCCAAGTGACCAAGGACACCCAGTACAAGGGCAAGCAGTTGCAGAACGTGGCCAAGAACAGCGGCTCGCTGTCGGCGGTCTACGACTTCGGCAGCCTGCTGGGCGGTGATCGCCTGCGGGTCGGCGCCGGTGCTCGTTATGTCGGCGAGCGCGCCGGCGATGCGCCCAACAGCTTCGACCTGCCGGGCTACACCGTGGCCGATGCCTTCGCCACCTACGACACCAAGCTCGAAGGGCAGAAGGTCAAGTTCCAGCTCAACGTCAAGAACCTGTTCGACAAGACCTACTACACCTCGTCGGCGAGCAAGTACTTCGTCTCCCTGGGCGATTCACGGCAAGTGTCGCTGTCCAGCACCCTGGAGTTCTGATGAAGATCCGTCACCTGTGGTTCCTGGCCCTGGGCTTCTGCCACCTGGCCCTGGCGGCGCAACCCGAGGGCGCGGCGGCCGATGCCCGCCTGTATCACCGTGAGCACCAGGCGCTGTTGCCGGGCGCCGGTTCGAGCTGGGGCTTCATCGCCCTGGACCCGGTCCGGCCCTATCTGTTCCTGGCCCGGCGCGACAACGGCCTGAGCGTGTTCGATGTGGACAAGCAGCGCCCGCTGCGGACCCTGGAGCAGTCGGCGGGGGCCAATGGCGTGGTGTTCGTGCCCGAACTGGACCGGGTGCTGGTGCTCAATACCGATGGCAGCCTGGGCGTGGTGCAGTTATCCACACTCAAGCCGCTCAAGCGTATCGCCGTGTCCCAGAGCAACCTCAACAGCGCGGTGTACGAGCCGAAAACCGGCCAGGTGATCATCGTCAGCGGGCGCCGGGCCGATCGCTCGACGCTGTTCGTCTTCGATCCGCAGCAGGAGCGGATCGTCGCCGTCCATGACCTGGCGGTGAAGAAGATCGACCCGCTGCTGCTCAAGGGCGATGGCAGCTTCTTCTTGCCGATGCGCGACGAAGGCGTGCTGGCGCGGTTGTCGTCCAGCAGCTTCGAGGTCCTGGATCGCTGGCAGTATCCCGATTGTCAGCGGCCCAGTGCCCTGGCCCAGGATGAGCAGCGTTCGCGGTTGTTCCTCGCCTGTCGCGGCGAGCGCCCACGGTTGCTGGTGCTCGATCGCGACAACGGCGCGCTCAAGGCCAGCCTGCCGATCACCCGGGACGTCAACGCCCTGGCCTACGACCCGCAGTCCCGCCGGGTGCTGGTGGCCAGCGGGGTGGACGCCAACCTCAGCCTGATCGCCCAGCTCGATGCCGACCGCTACCAGGCGCTGGGCAGCGTCAGCACCCAACCCATGGCCTATAACATGGCGTTCGACCCGCGTAGCCGGAAGGTCTACCTGGCAGCGATGGACTTCACTCAACCGGCGCCGACCCCGGGTGAGCCGAAGCCGGACCCGTTGTTCCATGCCAATACCTTCAGGGTCCTGACCCTGGCGCCCTGAGGCCGGGGTCAGCCGGCGAAGGCCTGGCGGTATTCGCCCGGAGTGCCGCCCACGGCCTGGCGGAAGCGGTTGGTGAAGTGGCTGGCGCTGGCGAAGCCGCAGGCCAGGGCGATGTCCCCCAGGGGCCGGGCGCTGCTGCGCAACAGCAGGCGCGCCCGCTCCAGGCGCCGGGCCAGCACATATTGGTGCGGCGGCAGGCCGAAGCTTGCGCGGAACATCCGCGCGAAGTGGTACTCGGAGAGGGCGCACAGGCCGGCCAGTTGGCCCAGGCTCAGGGGCGTGTCGAGCTGGCTGTCGATGTAGTCCGCCAGCAGGCGCCGTTGGTGGGCGGCCAGGCCGCCCTTGAGGCGCAGGCCCTGGCGCAGGCCGGCCTGGTTGAGCAAGGCGTGGCCGAGCATCTCGTGGGCCAGGCTGCTGGTCAGCAGGCGTTCGCCGGGCTCGTTCCAGTTCAACCGGATCAGTTGCTGGAAGTGCCGGGTCTGCTGCGGGTCGTCGAGGAACAGGCTCTCGCGCAGCTGCATCTCCCGGGGTTCGCGGTCCAGCAAGGTGACGCAACCCAGGGCGAACTGCTGTGGGCTGAAGTACACGTGGGCCAGGCGAATGTCGCCATTGATCACCCAGGCCGACTGGTGCTCGGCGGGCAGGATGCACAGCTTGCCCGGGCCGCCCATGGTTCCGGGCCGGTCGCGGCGGAAGGTGCCGGTGCCGCCGGCGATGTAGCAGGACAGGGTGTGGTGGCTGGGCGCGGCATATTCCTGGGCGTCGTGATGGTTGCTCCACATGGCCGCCCACAAGCCGTCCCCCAGTTCGGCGCTGTGCTCCAGGCGCGCGTGGGGCGAGCGGTTCAGGGCTTGGAAGACTTGCAGGCTATCCAGTGCGGACATGGTGATCGAATCGCGAGGTTCGTGTGCCGATGTTGCGCATCCTACTCCGTCGCGTCCGGGCTGCCAGCCGGTTGCCGATAAAAACCGCAAGTTTGTGCAAGCGCAGGCTGGGTTCCGGGCGCGAGACTGTGTTCCTTATACAAGGAGCCGTGCCATGAACCTGTCGTTGTACTTGTTGACCGTGCTGATCTGGGGCACCACCTGGATCGCCCTGAAGCTGCAGTTGGGCGTGGTGGCGATTCCGGTATCCATCGTCTATCGCTTCGCCCTGGCGGCCCTGGTGCTGTTCGTCATGCTCCTGGCCAGCGGCAAGCTGCAGGCGATGGACCGCCGCGCCCACCTGATCTGCCTGGCCCAGGGCCTGTGCCTGTTCTGCCTCAACTTCATGTGCTTCCTGCATGCCAGCCAGTGGGTGCCCACTGGCCTGGTGGCGGTGGTGTTCTCCACCGCGACCTTGTGGAACGCCCTCAATGCGCGGGTGTTCTTCGGCCAGAAGATCGCCCGCAACGTGCTGCTCGGTGGCGGCCTGGGCCTGCTGGGGCTGGGGCTGCTGTTCTGGCCGGAGCTGGTGGGCCATGGCGCCAGCCCGCAGACCTTGCTCGGCCTGGGGCTGGGCCTGTTGGGCACCCTGTGCTTCTCGGCCGGCAACATGCTCTCCAGCCTGCAGCAGAAGGCCGGGCTCAAGCCCATGACCACCAACGCCTGGGGCATGGCCTACGGAGCGACTCTACTGGCCCTGTACTGCCTGGCCCAGGGCATCGCCTTCGATGTGGAATGGAGCACGCGCTATATCGGCTCGCTGCTGTACCTGGTGATTCCCGGCTCGGTGATCGGTTTCACCGCCTACCTGACCCTGGTGGGGCGCATGGGCCCGGAACGGGCGGCCTATTGCACGGTGCTGTTCCCGGTGGTGGCGCTGAACGTCTCGGCGGTGGTGGAGGGCTACCAGTGGACCGCCCCGGCCCTGGCCGGCCTGGTCCTGGTGATGCTGGGCAACGTCCTGGTCTTCCGCAAGCCCGGCACCGCCAGCAAACCCGCGAAACTGCGCGCAACGGCCTGACCCCACCCTCCTGCGAGGGCTCGCGGGCTCGACAGCGGCTACAGGCGTTCAGCAGTAAATGGCGGCGAATCCTGTAGCCGCTGCTGAGCTGGCGAAGCTGCGCACGGCGGCGCAGCCGACGCCAAGCCGGATGACGCGATTTGGCGGGCACGCCGTCGTGCGAGGGCTCGACAGCGGCTACAGCTTCAGGCCTTCCACACCTGGGGGTTGACCAGGTCTTGCGGGCGCTGGCCCAGCAGGGCGCTGCGCAGGTTGCTCATGGCGCGCTCGGCCATGGCGTCGCGGGTCTCGCCGGTGGCCGAGCCGACATGGGGCAGGGTCAGGGCGTTCTTGAGCTGGAACAGCGGCGACTGCGCCAGCGGTTCCTTTTCGTACACGTCCAGGCCGGCACCACGAATCTGGCCGTTCTGCAGGGCTTGGACCAGCGCCGGCTCGTCCACCACCGGGCCACGGGAAATGTTCACCAGGATCGCGCTGGGCTTCATCAACGCCAGTTCGCGCTGGCCGATCAGGTGCCGGGTCTGCTCGCTCAGCGGCACCACCAGGCAGACGAAATCGGCCTCGGCCAGCAACTGCTCGAGGCTGCGGTACTGCGCGCCCAGCTCCTGTTCCAGGGCGGCCTTGCGGCTGTTGCCGCTGTAGAGAATCGGCATGCCGAAGCCCAGGCGTCCACGGCGGGCGATGGCCGCGCCGATATTGCCCATGCCGACGATCCCCAGGGTCTTGCCATGTACATCGCAGCCGAACAACGCCGGGCCGACGCTGGCTTGCCACTGCCCGGCCTTGGTCCAGGCGTCCAGCTCGGCGACCCGGCGGGCGCTGCCCATGAGCAGGGCGAAGGCCAGGTCGGCGGTGCTTTCGGTGAGCACATCGGGGGTGTTGGTGAGCATCAGCCCGCGTTCGTTGAAGTAGTCCAGGTCGTAGTTGTCGTAGCCCACCGAGATGCTCGACACCACTTCCAGCTGCGTCGCGTGCTCCAGCTGCGCGCGCCCCAGCTTGCGGCCGACGCCGATCAGGCCGTGGGCCCGGGGCAGGGCTTCGTTGAATTGGGCGGCGATATCCCCCTGCTTGGGATTGGGCACTATGACTTCGAAGTCCTGTTGCAGGCGCTCGGTCATCTGGGCAGTGATGCGGCTGAAGGCTAGTACGGTCTTTTTCATCGCGAAGCGGCTCGTCAGGCGGGGGAAAATGCTTGGCACGCTACCATCAAACAGCCCGTTCCATGGGCTTTTTCTGGCCTGGCGCCCGCGCCAGGGGCCGGTTGTTCAGTGCCCGGAGCGGGCGCTGGCCAGGGTGCCGCTCAGCTCATAGGACGCCAGTTCGGTCTGGTTCGCGGCGAGGATCTCCGGCAACGAACCGCGCAAGTACTCGACCCAGGTCTTGATCTTGGCGTCCAGGTACTGGCGCGAGGGGTAGATGGCGTAGAGGTTCAGCTCCTGGGAGCGGTACTTGGGCATGACCCGCACCAGGGTCCCGTTGCGCAGGGCCTCGATGGCCGCGTACACCGGTAGCACGCCGATGCCCATGCCGCTGATGATCGCGGTCTTCATGGCGTCGGCCGAGTTCACCAGGAACGGCGAGCTGTTGATGGTGACCATTTCCTGGCCTTCCGGACCGTCGAAGGCCCACTTCTCCAGGGGAATCACCGGGCTCACCAGGCGCAGGCAGGCATGGTGCAGCAGGTCGCTGGGCTTCTGCGGGCAGCCGTGGGCCTTCACGTAGGCGGGCGAGGCGCAGACGATGCTGTAGGTGATCCCCAGGCGCTGGGACACGAACCCCGAGTCGGGCAACTCGCTGGCCAGGACGATGGACACGTCGTAGCCCTCGTCCAGCAGGTCCGGCACGCGGTTGGCCATGGTCAGGTCGAAGGTCACGTCCGGGTGCGACTTGCGATAGCGGGCGATGGCGTCGATCACGAAGTGCTGGCCGATGCCGGTCATGGTGTGGACTTTCAACTGCCCGGCGGGGCGGGCATGGGCGTCGCTGGCCTCGGCCTCGGCTTCCTCGACGTAGGCCAGGATCTGCTCGCAGCGCAGCAGGTAGCGCTTGCCGGCCTCGGTCAGGGCAATACGCCGGGTGGTGCGATTGAGCAAGCGGGTTTGCAGGTGTGCCTCGAGATTGGAGACGGCGCGCGAGACGTTGGCCGTGGTGGTGTCCAGTTGCACGGCAGCGGCAGTGAAGCTGCCGGCTTCGGCGACACAACTGAAGGCACGCATGTTTTGCAAGGTGTCCATGGGGTGCTCTCAAAGGAGATTGCAAATTGTGACACGAAGTTTCTGTTTTTACAGGCGTCTGGGGATACGACCAAGGGATTATCGCGTTTACGGTAACAAAGATTCACAGGAATCCCAGCTTATCGCCGAACCGGCCGCCCCCTAGAATTGCGCCGATCCGCAGGAGCCTTGCCGACGAAGCGCCGTCCGACCCGATATCCGGGCCTGGACCGTTGGCCAGCCGGCACCTGCGAGAGATTTGCCATCCCCCTCGATCTCAGGAATTCGCAGCAGTGCCGCGTCGCATCAGCAGAGGGTTCAAGACCCTCAGTGTTTGGGCTTTATCGTTAGCAATCAGCGGCTGCATCGGAACCGGAGGCATTGCCCCACAAGGCAAGACACTTCCCGCTAATACATTGGCCACCGACGAGGCGATCCAGAGCGCCGCGCGCGATGCCCACTGGCCCAGTGCCCAGTGGTGGCAGGCCTATGGCGACCCGCAGCTCAACCGTTGGATCGACCTGGCCCTACAAGGCAGCCCGAGCATGGCCATGGCCGCTGCCCGGGTGCGCCAGGCCAAGGCCATGGCCGGCATCGCCGAGTCGGCCGAGTCGCTGCAGGTCAAGGGCGACGCCACTCTCAAGCGCCACAACTGGCCCACCGACCCGTTCTATGGCCCCGGGGCGCTGTCCAACAGCACCACCTGGGACAACAACGCCGCCCTGGGCTTCAGCTATGCGCTGGACCTGTGGGGTCGGGAAAGCAATGCCACCGAGCGCGCCGTGGACCTGGCCCACATGAGCGTGGCCGAGGCCCGCCTGGTCCAGCTGGAACTGGTGAACAACGTGGTGCGCAGTTATATCCAGTTGTCCCTGCACTTCGCTCAGCGCGATATCGCCCTGGCCACCCTCAAGCAGCAGCAACAGATTCTCGAGCTGGCGCAGCGGCGCCTGGACGCTGGCATCGGCACGCATTTCGAAGTGAGCCAGGCCGAAGCGCCGCTGCCGGAAACCCATCGCCAGATCGACGCCCTGGATGAAGAAATCGCCCTGGCCCGCAACCAACTGGCGGCCCTGGCCGGCAAGGGGCCGGGGGAGGGCGCGCAGTTGCAACGGCCGAGCCTGGCCCTGGGCGCGGCGCTGAAACTGCCGTCGGCCCTGCCCGCCGAGCTCCTGGGCCAGCGCCCGGACGTGGTCGCCAGCCGTTGGCAGGTGGCGGCCCAGGCCCGGGGCATCGACGTGGCCCATGCCGGTTTCTATCCCAACGTCGACCTGGTGGGCAGTATCGGCTTCATGGCCACCGGCGGCGGGGCCCTGGAGTTCCTCACCGGCAAGAAGCTCAACTACAACGTCGGCCCGGCCATCAGCCTGCCGATCTTCGACGGCGGCCGCTTGCGTTCGCAACTGGGTGAAGCCTCGGCCGGCTACGACCTGGCCGTGGCCAGGTACAACCAGACCCTGGTGGATGCGCTCAAGGGCATTTCCGACCAGTTGATCCGTCGCGAGTCCATGGACAAGCAGCAGTCGTTCGCCGCCGAGTCGGTGGCCGCCGCGCAGAAGACCTACGACCTGGCCACCGTGGCGTTCCAGCGCGGCCTGACCGACTACCTCAATGTGCTCAATGCCCAGACCCTGCTGTTGCATCAGCAACAGGTGCAACAGCAGGTCCAGGCCGCGCGCCTGGTCGCCCAGGCCGACCTGGTGACCGCCCTGGGCGGTGGCCTGCAAGCCGGTCGCGACGTGCCCTCCGACAAACAGATCCAAGCGCCCAAGACCCCGGCGGCCCTGGCCGTCCTTGATCACTGAAGCAGGTTTCGATGACTTCCTTGCCCGCACCCTTGCGCTGGCTGTATTCCCTTGAGTGGCGCCGGGGTTTCTTCGACTGGGCACGCAGCGACGGCGTGACCTGGGTCTATATCTTCAAGGTCCTGGCGGCGGCGTTCCTCACCCTGTGGCTGGCCATGCGCCTGGAGTTGCCGCAGCCGCGCACGGCGATGATCACCGTGTTCATCGTCATGCAGCCGCAGAGCGGCCAGGTGTTCGCCAAGAGCTTCTATCGCTTCCTCGGTACCCTGGCCGGCTCGGCGGTGATGGTGGCGCTGATCGCCTTGTTCGCCCAGAACACCGAACTGTTCCTGGGCTCGCTGGCGATCTGGGTCGGTATCTGCTCGGCTGGCGCTGCGCGCTATCGCAACTTCCGCGCCTATGGCTTCGTCCTCGCCGGCTACACCGCGGCCATGGTCGGCTTGCCGGCCCTGGCCCATCCGGAGGGCGCCTTCATGGCGGCGGTCTGGCGGGTGCTGGAGATCTCCCTGGGGATTCTCTGCTCGACCCTGGTCAGCGCCGCGATCCTGCCGCAGACCGCCAGTGCCGCCATGCGCAACGCCTTGTACCAGCGCTTCGGAGTGTTCGCGATGTTCGTCACCGACGGCCTGCGCGGCCGCAGCCAGCGCGATGCCTTCGAAAGCAGCAACGTGCGCTTCATCGCCGAGGCGGTGGGCCTGGAAGGGCTGCGCAGCGTGACCGTGTTCGAAGACCCGCACATGCGCCGGCGCAACGGTCGCCTGAGCCGCCTGAACAGCGAGTTCATGGGCATCACCACGCGCTTCAACGCCCTGCATCAGTTGCTCGAACGCCTGCGCAGCAGCGGTGCCGATCACGTGGTGGCGGCGATCAAGCCCGGGCTCTACGACCTGGCGGAGTTGCTGGACGGGTTCTCCGGGCGGGCCCTGACCAGCCCCGACGCGGCCCGCCTGGCCACGGCGCTGGCGGCCTATAAAGGCGAGCTGCCGGCGCGGGTGCGCAGTCTGCGCGCGGCGTTCCAGGACACCGCCCCCAGCGATGCCGAGCAACTGGACTTCCACACCGCCTACGAGCTGCTGTACCGCTTCGTCGACGAACTGCACAGCTACGCCCAGACCCACGCCTCCCTGGCCGAGCACAGCCATGAGCGCGAACGCTGGGACGAGCCCTACACCCCGCGGACCAATTGGCTGGCCTCGGCCGCCTCGGGGATTCGCGCCGCCTTCGTCCTGCTGGTGCTGGGCAGCTACTGGGTCGCCACCGCCTGGCCCAGTGGCGCCACCATGACCCTGATCGCCGCCGCCACCATCGGCCTGTCGGCCGCCACCCCCAACCCCAAGCGCATGGCGTTCCAGATGGCCTGCGGGACCTTCATCGGCGCCCTGGTGGGGTTCGTCGAGATGTTCTTCGTGTTCCCCTGGCTCGACGGTTTCCCGCTGCTGTGCCTGACCTTGGCGCCAGTGATCGTGCTGGGCTCGTTCCTGGCCTCGCGGCCCAAGTACGCCGGGGTCGGCCTGGGCTTGCTGATCTTCTTCAGCACCGGCTCGGTGCCGGACAACCTGACGATCTATAACCCCTACGCCTTCATCAACGACTACATCGCCATGGTCATGGGCATGCTGGTGTGCGCCGCGGCCGGGGCGATCATCCTGCCGCCCAACAGCCGCTGGCTGTGGCGCCGCCTGGAGCAGGACCTGCGCGGCCAGGTGGTGTATGCCATCAGCGGCAAGCTCAAGGGCCTGGCGTCGAGCTTCGAGAGCAGCACCCGCGACCTGCTGCACCAGGCCTATGGCCTGGCGGTGGGCCAGCCCAAGGTGCAGAGCGAGCTGCTGCGCTGGATGTTCGTAGTGCTGGAGGTCGGCCACGCCATCATCGAGCTGCGCAAGGAGCAGGCGATCCTCCCGGTGCACCCGGCCTATGCCGAATCCCAGCCCTGGCGCCAGGCGATCCGGGTCATGGGTCGCTCCCTGGTGCGGCTGTTCCTGCAACCGAGCCAGAGCAACCTGGAACGCGGGCTGATCGCCGTGGACCATGCCATCAGCCGGGTCCAGGCCACCGACGAACCCTTCGCCCCGCACTTCGACACCTCGGCCTTGCGCCGGGTGAAGAGCTACCTGCATTTCATCCGTACTTCGTTGCTCGACCCGCAATCGCCGCTGGCGGCCTATGCCGTGGCCAAGCCGGCGGTGCCCGCGCCCCAAGGACCTGCACATGCCTCGTGAAATCGCCTTCCACGGCGTTTACATGCCGACCATGACCCTGATGTTCTTCATCGCCGCGGCCCTGGCCTGGGCCCTGGACCGGTTCATCTCCGGTTATGACCTGTATCGCTTCTTCTGGCACCCGGCGCTGCTGCGCCTGAGCCTGTTCTGCTGTCTGTTCGGCGCCATGGCGCTCACTGTCTACCGTTGAGACCCCCGCAATGAAAAAGTTCTTCAGCCTGCTCGCCACCCTGCTCGTGCTGGCCCTGGCCCTGTGGATCGGCCGTACCCTGTGGGAGCACTACATGTACACCCCCTGGACCCGCGATGGGCGGGTACGGGCCGACGTCATCAACGTCGCCGCCGACGTCACCGGCGAGGTGGTGGACGTACCGGTCAAGGACAACCAGCTGGTGCACAAGGGCGATTTGCTGATGCAGATCGACCCCGAGCACTACCAGATCGCGGTCAAGCAGGCGCAATCGCTGGTGGCCTCGAAAAAAGCCACCTGGGAGATGCGCAAGGTCAACGCCCGGCGCCGCGCCGACCTGGACAGCCTGGTGATTTCCAAGGAAAACCGCGACGACGCCGGCAACATCGCCGACTCGGCCCTGGCCGACTACCAGCACGCCCAGGCCCAGCTGGAAGCCGCCGAACTCAACCTCAAACGCACTCAGGTGCGGGCGGCGGTGGACGGCTACGTCACCAACCTCAACGTGCACCGTGGCGACTACGCGCGCATCGGCGAGGCGAAGATGGCGGTGGTGGACATGAATTCGTTCTGGGTCTACGGCTTCTTCGAGGAAACCAAGCTGCCCCACGTGCGCGTGGGCGACAAGGCCGACATGCAGTTGATGAGCGGCCAGGTGCTCAAGGGCCATGTGGAAAGCATTTCCCGAGGGATCTACGACCGTGACAACCCCGAGAGCCGCGAGCTGATCGCCGACGTCAACCCGACCTTCAACTGGGTGCGCCTGGCCCAGCGGGTGCCGGTACGCATCCATATCGACGAGGTGCCCGAGGGCGTGCTGTTGGCGGCGGGTATCACCTGCACCGTGGTGGTCCGCCAAGACCCGCAGGACTGAGTCGCCAGCCGCCGGCGAAACGGCGACTGGCGCGTGAGTGCGCTACTTGTAGTGCTTGTTGAGGATGACCTGGGCCTTGTCCAGGATCTGCGCCACCGTCAGGTCGTCATTGCCCAGGAGGGCGACAATCTGCTTGTTCTGCAGCACGTCGGCGTTGGCCTGCTTGAGCTGCGCGCGGCGGCTGATGACCATGTAGCTGGTGATTTGGCGGCGGTTGTGGATGTACGGCAGGTCGATGCCCTTGAGCATGGCCTGGCGGACGAAGTCCCGTCGCTCCTGGCTGGCCATGCCACGGAAGGTGTCCGGGTAGGCCTGCTGGATGGTGGCCGAGTAGCGGCCGACATCTTCTTCCCGGGCTTGGGCGTACATCGCCTCCTTGCTGGTGACCTGGCGCAGCAGCTGGTTGTAGTGCTGCTCGGCGGCCAGCAGTTGCTCGGCGCCCAGGCGTGCCTTGAGTGCCTCGCGCTCACCGCTGGCATTGCGGTCGTCGATGATCTTCGACCAGGCATAGGCGCTCGCCAGGTCGTCTTGTTCCTCCAGGGTCTGGGCCAGGGCCTGCTGCGCTACCGGGTAGCCGTGCAGGGCCGAGCGCTCCAGCCAGCGCTGGGCCAGGGCCCGGTCCGCGGCCATGCCTTTGCGACCGAAACGGTACACCTGGTACAGGCCGTATTCGGCGCACCAGTCGTTCTGGCGGGCGGCATAGGCCAGGTAATCGAACCACTCGCGATCAAGCCCGGCATCGCTGCCATCGCTTTCCTGCTCGGCGATCATCGACAAGTAGCAGAACGCCCGGTGCTGCTCGGGGGCGGCCAGTACCAGGCAGCTCTTGGCGGCCGGATAGTCGTTGTCGTTGAAGTGCGCCATGCCGATGCCGTAGAGCACGTCGCTGTCCATCCGGCGGTTGCAGTCCTGGGTGTCGGGCACCTGCGGCAGCAGGGTCTGCAAGCTCAGCTTGGGCAGGCTGTCGTTCAGGTCCGGGGCTTTGGGCGCGGCAGGTTGCGGGGCTTCGGGAGAGCATGCAGCCAGTACGGCGAGCAAGGTCAGTGGCAATGCCTTGAGCAATTTCAAAGGAGGTTCCCTGGTCGATGATGGAGAAAAGGAAATGCGGCATGCAGGCCTATGAGCCGCTTGGCGCAAGGATTGCCAGGGCCTGGATCAGGGTTGGCTCCAGGTCCAGGTCGGGATTCTGCAACAGGGCCAGGACCTGGGGGTTCTGCAGGATGTCCAGCTGCGGGTCCCGCAACTGCGCCTGGCGGGCGATGATCGCGTAGGCATAGAGCTGCAGCCGGTTGGTGAACTCAGGGAGCGCGCTGACCCGGGTCAGGGCCCGGTCCATGAAGGCATGGCGCTCGGCTGCGGGCATGCTCTCGAAGGCCGTGGGGCGCAGTTGATAGACGCCCGCTGTATACAGCGCGATGTTCTGTTCGCGGTTTTGCTGGCGCACGCTGTCCTGGCTGGTCAGCTGTGGGCTCAGCCGCTGGTACTCCTGCTCGCCTTCGCCCAGTTGCTGCGCGCTCATCTTCTGCTTCAGGCCCAGGATCTTCTGCTGGTCGTCCAGCGCCTTGGCCCAGCTGTAGGCCAGGGCCAGGTTGCCCTTGTTGGTATGCAGGCGCACCAGGGTCTGCTGGGCGTCGGTGTCGCCATGGCGTGCCGAGCGCTCCAGCCAGCGCAAGCCCAAGGCGGTGTCCGGGGTTTGCCCGCGCATCCCGAAGGTGAAGTTCTGGAACATGCCGAATTCGGCGCAGGAGTCGTTCTTGCGTGCCGAGTAGGCCATGTAGCCAAAGGCCTCGCGATCACGCTCGGCACTGTCCTTGCTGCTGTCTTGCTCCGCGATCTTCGCCAGGTAGCACAGGGCCCGGTCGTAGCTGGGTGCGGCCATGATCAGGCAACTGCGCGCCAGCTCGGGTTGGTCGTGGTCGTACAGCTGGTAGCCGAGGCCGAACAGCAGCTCAGTGTCCAGCTGGGTGGTGCAGTACTGGTTGGGCGTGGCAGGGGGCAGCAGTTGCTCGAGGCCGACCTGGGGCAGGGTTGCGTTCAGTTCTTCGTCCGGCGACGGTTCGCCACAGCCGATGAGCAAGGTAGCCACGGCCAGCGGCAGCAAGTGTTGGGGCTTCAATGATGAGTTCCTGGTCTGCTATGGGCGAAGTAGCGCATGGGCGGGCAGGAAAGGGCGGGAGGAGCAGCTTCAGCAGTTCCGTGCTTGAGACGCCAGCGATTCCATGCGGCTTGATCGAGGCCCGGGGCCTTGAGTGCGCGCATTCTACTAAGATTGCACCGGGCTACAACCTGGGTTGGGGGCGCTGTTTCGAGAGGGTTCGGGGGCCGGTGTATAGGCGGGCCCCGTACGTCACGGGGTCAGAGCTTGGCGGCCAGGCCGAAGCGCTTCATCAGCCCCTTCTCCAGCAAGCCCTTGGGCACAAGGTTGGCCAGCAGCGGCAGGGCGCGGCTGCCGTTGCCCAGGCGCACCAGGCGCGGCGGGTTGGGCTGTTGCACGGCCTTGAGCAGGCCGGCGGCGAATTCGCTGGCCGGGGTCGGCTTGTCCTGGGAAGCCTTGGCCCGGGAGCGGATGCCCTCGCGCAGCGGCCACCAGGGCGATTGTTCGTTGAGCAGTTGTTCGGCTTCATGCCCGGCATTCTTGGCAAAGCTGGAGGCGATGGCCCCGGGCTGCACTTCCATGACCCTGATGCCGAACGGCGCCAGCTCCATGCGCAGGGCATCGCTGAGCGCATGCACCGCGGCCTTGGACGCGCAGTAGGCGCCAGCGAACGGCGTCACCAGCACTCCCGAGACGCTGCCGATGTTCACCACCAGGCCACGGCTGCGGCGCAGCACCGGGAACAGCGCCCGGGTCACCCCGACCACGGCGAACACGTTGGTTTCGAACTGGCGCTGCAGGGCCTCCACGCCACCGTCCAGCAGCGGGCCCATGGCGCCGTAGCCGGCGTTGTTGATCAGCACATCGAGGCCGCCGTACTGCTGGTTGATGTTTTCGGCCAGGGCGGCCAGGGCCGCGCCGTCATTCACATCCAGCTGCACCGCGTGGAAGCCGGCGGCTTGCAGGGCGGCGACGTCCTCGGCCTTGCGGGCGCTGGGCATAACGGTGTAGCCGGCCTGTTTGAAGGTATCTGCCAGGGCGCGGCCGATGCCGCTGGAACAACCGGTGATCAACGCTACGGGCATGGCGCGGTCCTTGTGCTGGGCGATGGGAAGGGGATCAGCGAGAGAAACTACCCTGTAAACGCTCGGCGCGAAACTCCAGGGTTTGCGGGCGATAGCCCGGGCGTAGCGGTGGCAGGGGCAGGCAGTCCTGCCAGTTGGCGCCGGCCTGCAATTCGCCGGGGCCGCGATAGCGTGGGGCGCTGTATTGGTTATCGGCGAGGTTCACCGTGTCGCCCGGGGCGTAGGCGGCGACGCGCCAGCGCAGTTCGGTCAGGGGCACCGGGTTGCCGTTGTTGAGCTTGACCTCTAGTGGGCGGTCGGCCGGGCAGTGTTCGGGGGCGTATGCCAGGCGCAGTTCCAGGCGCGCCAGCTGCTGGGCTTCGCGGTTGTCCAGCCAGACCACCCAGCCGGCCACCAGGGCCAGGCCGCAGGCGGCGGCCAGGGACACCGGGACGGCCTTGGAGGGGTAGCGCAGGAGCAGGACCAGCCAGGTGATGACCAGCAGAACGCCGATGAACATGACGCGAACCTCTGGGAAATGTGGGGGCATCCTACCTAAGCGTAGGTGGGGTTGGCGATGCAGGGGCTCGGCTCTTGATTTTCACCGATCTGCCAGAAGCCCAGAGGAAGTTGCTGGCTGAGCGCGCGGTCTGTCAACGATGAATGATCTTTGAGAAACAGCCATTGCAACCTGCCATGGCGATCATTGGCTCTATATGAAGAGCGACAAGGTGCCTTCTTCACGGAGCGTGTGGATGACCCATGGGGTGTATAATTTCCAGGCTTTGATAAAAGTCATGGGGTCGAATGATGGGCGTATCGCTGCAACAGATTTTCCACACTGCACAGGTTGATGACCTGAAGGCATTGGGGAAGTTTCTCGAAATAAAACGCTTTGTCGAGACCCAGCTTTACTTGAAGCTAGGCGCCAAAGGCTGGAACTCCTTGTTGCTGAGGTTGCAAACCATCCGTGCCTTGGAGAAATCGAGTTTCGATTATGAACATTATTCTCGCGCTACGAATTCTTATCCAGTCGCTCGAGCCAACGCATCGAAAATGATTGGTTTTGAAATAACGGCAAAAAACTGGATGGAGTTGAAGGATGCGCTTCACGGGATTTCGACATGCGTCACTCCCCGCGAGCTCGACCTGCATGAACGTTTCGAAAAGAAGAAACGCAAGAATTTCATGCATAGTTCAAGGCTGGAAGGCATCGAAATTCCTGCTTTTGACGAGAAACTCTCCCTGGAAAACATCCTGGCCAAACATGGACGGCAGTTGAATGGATAAGTATGACGCCTCTAACGATCATTACTGTTATCCCAGTTCATCGGTACTCAGGAACAAACTGAACATCCAGGTAATGGCGGACCTCGAGGCCGCTGAAAGAGATATCACGGCTGTCACAGTCAGTAGGGTCGTCTATGTGGCACCTCCCTACAGTCTCGAGAACTTTAAGGTATTGCATCGGAAACTGTTTTCAGATCTTTATGAATGGGCTGGGGAGTTAAGAAATGTTGATATCTCCAAGGGCGGGACTCGTTTCTGTAATTGCGCGCGAATTGAAGCCGAGGCACTGAAGATTTTTTCCGATCTTCAAAAAGTAAATTGGCTGGGTGGTCTCGATAAAAAAACGTTCTGTGAGAAGCTGGCGGAGTTCTATTGCGAACTCAACATGATTCATCCATTTCGTGAAGGCAATGGTCGAGTCCAACGACTATTTTTCGAACATCTCGCCTTATCTGCGGGCTATGAACTCGACTGGGAAGATGTCAGCCAGCCTGAATGGCTCGAAGCCAATATCAATGGGGTCTATGTGAACTACGCCCCCATGACAGAAATATTCAAGCGCATCGTAATCTCCCTGTAGCCGCTACCGTAGGTTGCGTACGGGTGCGCAGCGGCCGCTGGGTCTTGAATGTGCTGAAGGTCCTGCGGCCCTTGTCGCAGCCTCGCCCAGGCTCGACAGCGGCTTCAGAGGCAAAAAAATCCCCCGGTCCAACCGCCTGCGGATAGGGGACGCAGGCGACCGGAAGGGGGTTGAAAGGACTCGCTGACAACGACTATCTGCTTCTACTTGCAGCTTGCCGCTTGAAACTTGCTGCGGCCCTTATTGGGCGATGGTCTTCACCGAGACGCCGCGCTCCACCGGCGTCGAACGCCCGTAGATATCCTCGAACCGCTCAATATCGTCCTCACCCAAATAGCTGCCCGATTGCACTTCGATGATCTCCAGGGGGATCTTGCCGGGGTTGCGCAGGCGGTGCACCGAGGCGATGGGGATGTAGGTGGACTGGTTTTCGGTGAGCAGGAACACGTTTTCGTCACAGGTGACTTCGGCGGTGCCGCTGACCACGATCCAGTGTTCGGCGCGGTGGTGGTGCATCTGCAGGGACAGGCAGGCGCCGGGCTTGACCGAGATGTGCTTGACCTGGAAGCGCCCGCCCATGTCCACCGAGTCGTAGGAGCCCCACGGGCGGTAGACCTCGCAGTGGTTCTGGGTTTCGCTGCGGCCTTGTTCGTTGAGGGTGTTGACCATCTGCTTCACGCCTTGGACCTTGTCCTTGTGGGCGATCATCATGGCGTCCTTGGTCTCGACCACGACGATGTTCTCCAGGCCGATCACCGACACCAGCTTGCCGTTGCCGTGGATCATGCAGTTCTTGCTGTCCTGGATCACCACATCGCCCTTGCTGACGTTGCCGTCGGCGTCCTTTTCATGCACGTCCCACAGCGATGACCAGCAGCCCACGTCGCTCCAGCCGGCGCTCAGCGGGACTACGCAGGCGCGCTGGGTCTTTTCCATCACCGCGTAGTCGATGGAATTGTCCGGGCAGCAGGCGAAGGTGGCTTCGTCGATCATCACGGTGTCCGGGTCCTGCTGGCTGCGCTCCAGGGTCAGCAGGCAGGTGTCGTAGATGTCCGGATCATGTTTTTTCAGCTCTTCGAGGAAGCGGCTGGCGCGGAACAGGAACATGCCGCTGTTCCAGAAGTAGCCTCCGGCCTGGACGAACTCGGTGGCGCGTTGTTCATCGGGTTTCTCGACAAAGTGCGAGACCCGGCTGACGCCCTCCGGCAGCAGCGCATCGTGGGTCGACTTGATGTAGCCGTAGCCGGTTTCCGGCTTGGTCGCCGGTACGCCGAACAGCACCATCTCGCCGCGCTCGGCGGCCACGGTGGCCAGGGCCAGGGCCCGCTGCAGGGCCTTCTGGTCGTCCATCACGTGGTCGGCCGGCAGCACCAGCATCAGCTCGTCGCGACCTTCGTTGACCAGCATCATCGCGGTCAGGGCCACGGCCGGCGCGGTGTTGCGACCGAAAGGCTCCATCAGGATGCGCTGGGCTTCGAGGCTGCGGTTGCTCAATTGCTCGTTGACGATGAAGCGGTGGTCCTTGTTGCAGACCACGATGGGGGTGTCCATGCCTTCGAACACCAGGCGCTCCAGGGTCTGCTGGAACAGCGTGTGTTCGCCGGTCAGGGCGAGGAACTGCTTGGGGAATTGCTTGCGCGAAAGTGGCCAAAGACGTGAGCCGCTACCACCTGACAAGATCACCGGAATCATGTTGTTACTCCTAATAAATGCAGTTGGGAGCCGCAAGCTGCAAGCGACAAGTTAAAAGCTCTTCACTTGCCGCTTGAGGCTTGTGGCTGATAGCTCGCGCGGTTAGCGCGTTGAGACTGGGCGTTTCACCCACACTGGCGACAGGTTGCTGCCGCTGCCGGTGACGTAGAGCACCGCCGCTTCGCCGCGCTCCAGGGCCACGGGCTTGAGGTCGCTGACCTTCTTCTGGCCGTCGTACAGGGCGAAGCTGACCTTCACCGGGTTGATCTCGCGTTCGCCGCGGCCCTTGGCGGCCACGGCCTGGACCACGTCGGTCTTGCCGTCGGCGGTCTTGAGCGTCAGGGCCTGGTCGCTGAGGTTCTGCACCCGCACCAGGGATTTCTGCTTGTTCTTGAACGGCGGTTCCTCGATCAGTTGCGGCTGGCCGCTGGCGTTGTTGACCAGGGTGTAATAGTGGTCGGCGGCCAGTTTCACTGGCACGCTCTGGCTGCCCAGCTTGGCGGTGTAGTCGCCGCCGGGCATGAAGCTGAAGTCGCTGCTGGCCAGGGGCGCGACGTCGTTGACGTTGGTGCTGCCGATGGTGGCGCTGACTTCGCTGTTGCTGGCGTTGTAGATGCGCACGAAGGTCGAGCCCTTGGGCGCGGTGGGGCCGTACAGCGCGGCGTCGCCACCGGCGAAGGCGGGCAGGGACAGGACGCTCATGCCGGCAGCCAGGGTGATGGCCTTGGCGAGACGACGCGGATTGATAGTGCAATTCATGGGTGTCACCTCTCTTTTTCAGTTGTGTGCCCGGTCGGGCGTCTCGGATGTGTTGAGTGCAGCTACGTTTTGTTGGCCGGGCTGGGTAGAAGCTGCTGCGCTCGGCAATCCAGCGTTAAAAACAGGCTCGGACTGCTCATTTACAGCTCGTAAACTCCGCGTCCTCGCCTGTTTTTGCCTTGTCTTACCTTCGCTCGCGACGCTTCTACCCGGCCCGGCTTGGGCACCGGCTTGCTTGAGCTCTGCGACCCACTGCGGGTCGGCGTCGCCGATTTCGTTGTTCACCGGCAGGTAGCGTTCGGGGAATTCCCAGATCAGCACCTGGGGCGGGTGGTTCTTGAAGTCGTCGCTCTTGAGGTAGCTGAGCATCGGCAGGATCGGGCCGTGGCCGTCTTCGGCGTAGCTCAGCACATCGCTGTGCAGGGCCTGCTTGAGGGCGCCGACGAAGTTCCAGTTGGGGTTGGCGCTGTAGCTGGTGCCCACCAGGGTCACGGGCACTTCGTGGTCGGCGAACAGCTTGTCTGCGGCGTCGGCCTGTTCCCCGGCGGCGTGGGTCACGCGTTTTTGCAGGGGCTCCGGGGCCGGCATCAGGTTCTCGAACAACGGGTCCAGGGGCAGGAAGCGCCGCAGGTCGCCCTGGTGCTTGACGGTCTCCTGGGTCTGGGTGACGAAGCGTTGCGGCTGGCCGCTGAGTGGCGCCTGGCGGGCGATGGCCTGGGCCAGTTGGCGGGCGACGACTTCGGCGCCGGCCGGGGTCCAGTGGGTGTCGGTGCGCAAGAACACTGGCTGGCCCTGTTGCTTGGCCTGTTGCAGAGGCCCCAGCAGGTCGGGGGCGAGGATCTTGTCGGCGGCCACCCGGGCATGGAAGTCCTGGTAGAGGTTGGCGTGGATGCGCGCCGGGCGCACGGTGTCCAGGTGTTCCGGATACAACCGCACCTTGGCCGGGACGATCGCCATCACCAGTTTCACCCCGTGCTGTTTCAAGGTCTGGCGCACGCCCTCCACCAGGGCGTAGTTACCCTGCAGGTTGAGCTCCTCGTTGACCACGGGGTTGAACTCTTCATCGCTGTACAGCCACTGGTCGCGGCCGAGGATCACCCCCGGGCGGCCTTCGTTGAACAGCTTGAAGTCCAGGGCGGCCCAGAGGTTGGTACCCAGGCGCTTGATCGGGAACTGGTCGTCGTAGTGGGTTTCCACCGCCTTGGTCCAGCGCCCGTCGAGCACGGTGGCGTCGCTGTTGGTGCTGAAGCCGAAGAAGCTGCGCGCCGACCACAGCCCCAGGACCAGCAGGGTCAGCAGGAACAGTGCGACGTAGAACAGGCGTAATGAGCGGGTCATGAGCGGCCTCCTCAGAACTGGAAGTACAGGAACGGCGAGAAGCTTTGCGCCGAGAGTTTGAGAATCGAGGCGATGAACAGCAGCAGCACCAGGGCGCGCATGGCATAGCGCGACCAGTCGGCGCTCCAGTAGGCCGGTTGCACCTGGGCCTCGCGGCCGACGATATAGCCCGGTTGGTGGATGCTGCCGGGGTTGTCGCCGGGCGCTGCCTTGATCAGGCCGGGTTGGGCGGTGGCCGGGCCATCGGCCCGGGTGTCCAGGGCCGGGCCGGCTTCGGGCTTGCTCTTGGTCGGTGCCGGGTTGCGATACAGGTCACGCAGGCCGAAGAGCGCCAGGGTGATGTAGGCCACCACCAGGGTCGCCACTTGCAGGCCGGTGAGGCTGGCACGGTTGAGTTCCGACAGCGACCAGTCGCCGAAGCTGAACATGGCGCCGTACATGCGCCCGGCCACGTGCAGGTTCTCGGCGCGGAAGATCACCCAGCCCATCACCACCAGCAGGAAGGTCAGGGCCCAGCGGATCGGGTTGAGGCTGCGTGGGCTGGTGTTGATGCCCAGGGCCTTCTCGATGGCCAGCCACATGCCGTGCCAGGCGCCCCAGACGATGTAGGTGAAGTTGGCGCCGTGCCACAGGCCGCCCAGGAGCATGGTCAAGAACAGGTTGCGATAGGTGATCAGGGTGCCTTTGCGATTGCCGCCCAGGGTGATGTACAGGTAGTCGCGCAGCCAGGTGGACAGGCTGATGTGCCAGCGCCGCCAGAACTCGGTGATCGACTGGCTGATGTAGGGCTGCTTGAAGTTTTCCATGAAGCGAAAGCCCATCATCAACCCCAGGCCGATGGCCATGTCGCTGTAGCCGGAAAAGTCGAAGTACAGCTGCGCGGTGTAGGCCAGGGCGCCCAGCCAGGCGTCACCCGTGGTGGGGTGTTGCAGGGCGAAGCAATGGTCGGCGACCACCGCCAGGGTGTCGGCGATGAACACCTTCTTGATGAAGCCCTGCATGAAGCGCGTGCAGCCTTCGGAGAACTTGTCCAGGGTGTGGGTGCGATGGTTGAACTGGTCCGCCAGGTCGCGAAAGCGCAATACGGGGCCGGCGATCAGGTGCGGGAAGATCGCCACGAACGCCGCGAAGTCGATCAGGTTGCGGGTCGCCGGGGTGTCGCCGCGGTAGACGTCGATGATGTAGCTGATGGACTCGAAGATGTAGAACGAGATACCGATCGGCAGCAGCACGTGGGTCAGGATAAACGGCTCCAGGCCCATGGCGGTCATGATCGCGTTGAGGCTCTCGACGCCGAAGTTGGCGTACTTGAAGTAGCCGAGGATGCACAGGTCCACCGCCACGCCGAGCAGCAGCCAGCGCTGGGCGGGCTTGGTCCTGACGCCGGCGGCGCCGACCTTCAGGCCGATCCAGTAGTTCCACAAGGTGACCGCGGCGAACAGCGCGAGGAAGTCCACCCGCCACCAGGCGTAGAACACGTAGCTGGCGATCAGCAGCAACAGGTTGCGATAGCGTTGCCCGCTCACGTAGTACAAGCCGAGGAACACCGGCAAGAACAGGAACAGGAACACATTGGATGAGAAAACCATCCCGATCTCTCCATGTTTAACCAATAGTCAGGGCCGCAGCCCCCCAAACCCCCCCGTGGAAAACCATGGGCGGCGTATTGCATTCACCGACGCCGTCTGGCGTGCGCATCGACCGCAACGCCCCCTGTAGGAGCGGCCGGTCGACGCTCGATTGCCCGCGATGAACGATGACGCGGACCGGCGCTTGGACCGAGGTGCCTTGATCGCGGGCAAGCCTCGCTCCTACGGGTTATGAGCCCTTCTTGCCCTTCTCGAAGGCCGGGTCGTAGACCTTGGTCAGGTCGCCGCCCAGGCGGAAGGTCTTGAACGGCTGCATCTTGTGCTTGCGTTCCAGCACATCCGGGGCGCAGGTGTAGAGGCTGCAGAAGGGCTCGAGCCAGGCGAATTTCGCGTCGACCTTGAGGTCGGTCATGTCCTGCTGCTTGCCGTTCTTGCGCTCGAAGGTGTCCGGGTCCTTGACCCCGGCCAGCACCCGCTCGCCCAGGCGCTTGAGCGCGCCGTGGTTTTCCTGGCGCAGGTCGACGCCGTTGACCTGGGCGAAGCTGGCGATCATCGCCAGCGGCGGCAGGGCGTAGTTGTGGTAGGCCAGGGCCCGTTGCTGGCGCTTGAGTTCGTTGGGCAGGTAGCCGTCGGCGTCGACCTGGCCGGCGCCGATCTTGTATTCCTTGACGGCCCAGTCGAACAGGTCGCGGCGGTTGGTGGCCACGGCGGTGGCCATCACCGACCAGGCGGCCCAGTAGGAATGGTTGTTGGTCTTGTCCAGGGGCAGGTTGTCCCAGTCGCTGACCACCTGGTCGGCCATCTTGCCGAACCAGGCCTCGATCTTCTGCGCCTGCTCCTGGTGAGTGGCCAGGGGATGGGAGTCGGAGAACTTCAGCCGCAGGTAGGCCGAGGCCATGCTGCCCAGGGCCCATTTGCGCATGGACTTGCCGGTGTGGTTGAAGTCCTTGGACATCAGCGCGTCGGCCTGCGCCCAGGCACTGAGCCAGGCGAGGGTGCAGTCCAGCTGTTGCGGGCGACCGTCGCGCATGAACTGCATGACCTGCTTGCTGGTGCCGCGCTCGATCTTGGTGATGTCCGCGGTGCTGTCATGGAAGGCCTGCTGCGATTGCACGTTGAGGGTCGCCCGGGCCTTGTCCGAGCCTTCGTACTTGCTGCGAAACTGCAGGGCGCCGGTGTAGGGCGCCGGCATCGCGTCGCAGCCGTCGCGGTCGTCGCTGGTCTTGAACTTGTCCACCGGGGCGTAGTAGCCCTGGGGCGGGCGCAGCGGCGCGGCGGCCTGGGCACTGCCGGCGACCATCGCCAGGCCCAGCAGGCCCGGTATCAGTAGTTGTGTCACGCGTGTGCTGTGCATGGATAACCTCACTGCCCGATCCGCGCGGTGCGTTGCTCGGCGCTCGGGAACACGTTGCGTTTGCAGATTTTCGCTTCGACCTTCTGCCCGGCGGTGCCGGCCTCGGGGCCCTGGATTTCCACCGCCAGCAGGTTTTGCGCGGCCCAGTCCTCGTCGGTACGCAGTTCGAAGGCGAAGCGCCCGTCGGTGTCGGATGTCTCCGGTTTTTCGATCTTGATGTCCTCGTGCCGGCCGTTCATGTACCAGAGGGTGGCCTGCAGGGTTTTCACCGAGGTGTCGGCGAAGCGGATGTCGACCTGGTGGGCGCTGTTGCGCAGGTCCTTGTTCTGGCTGTTGACCAGCAGTTCGTTCTTGCCGGGCTTCAAGGTGGTGCTGGCGCTCATCTGCGCCGGCTTGCCTTCGCAGCCGTTGTCCAGCAGCGCCATCATCTGCCGATAGATGGTTTCCTGGTCCAGGCGGTACAGCGGCGAGAACTCCCAGATCAGGATCTTCGGCGGGGTCTTCTGGAACTCCTCGCTGCCCAGGTATTGCAGCATCGAGCCTTCCAGGCCGCCGCCGGGGAAAGCGACGTTGAGGATGTCGGCGCCGATGGCCTCTTCCAGGAAGCCGGCGAAGTTGTAGTTCTTGCCGCTGTGGCTGGTGCCCACCAGGGTGATCTGCGGGTTGCCGGAGTCGCCGAACAGGTCGCCATCGCCGGCCTCGCCCTTGGGCTCGGTGGTGAACTGGTCCATGTACTGGATCGCATAGCTGGTGCCGCACAGTTGCCCGGCCATGTTGTGCAGGGTGCCGGTCTTGCCCATGCGTCCGGACTTGTGGGTCTCGAATTCGCGCCGGGGAATGTCGGCGAACGCCGGCAGTTGCTTGACCTTGTCGGCGACGATTCGCGCCGTGCGCTGGGCGCCGTAGGGAGTCCAGTGCTGGTCGCCACGGAAGTAGAAGTCGTGGGCCGGCAGGGTCTCGGGCAATTGCTCGTCGGTCAGCGGCGACAGGTCCGGGACCACGTAGCCCATCTGCGCGAAACGCCCGAGCATGGCCTTGTAGTTGGCCAGGGCCTTGTCGTAGTCGAAGCGGGCTTTTTCCGCCGGGTTGAGCTTGTTGCGGTTCACCAGGCCGCGGGTCGGCTGGTAGACCACCACCAGTTCCACGCCCTTGCTCTTGAAGGCGTCGTGCAACTGCTTGAGGCGGCGGTAGCCTTGCGCGGTGGTGTCGAACTCGGTACGCAAATCCTCCTGGGTTCGGAACAGCCAGTCGCCCTGGGCCTGCACCAGGGTGGTGAAGTTCTGCTGGTAGCGGGTCACGTAGTTCTTCGCATCGTGGGCGGCCGGGCACAGGTTGCAGCATGGCTCGGCCTTGAACGACGGCGCGGCGACCTCATCGGCCCGGGCCGTGGCGCTGGCGGCGAGGATGCCCGCGGCGAGGGCCGACAAGCCCAGGAATTTGATCAAGTGTGGGTGCATGCAAGTCATCCTCAATCGCGCATTTCGGTCTGGCGTTCGACGGGGTCGATCAATACGGCTTTGCGCTGGCGTACCAGCAGGTCGAGAATTTCGTCCTGGCGCTCGCCCAGCACGCCGGAGAAGCTGATGCCGCTGCTCTTGGTCGGTGCCAGCATCGACACCCGGTACAGCTCCACGCTCAGGGGCGAGTCGATGGACATCGGGCCGCTGCCGTTGGCCGCCAGCTCGCCGCCGACCACGATCAGCGAGACCTGGGCATCGAACGGGTCGAGCTTGATGTCGCGGTCGGTGTCGGTCAGGTCCTTGATATGGCCGTAGACCCCGGTCAGGCCGTTGGCCATGGCGACGTTCTCGTAGAGGCGGATGTTGACGCTGTTGCGGATGCGGATGCCGTGGCGCCGATTGCTGACCACCTTGTTGCCGTAGATCAGGTTGTCGGCACTCTCGTAGAGGGTGATGCCGTCGGTGTGGTTGCGGTAGATCTCGTTGTAGGCGATCAGGTTGTTGATGCTGTTACGGTCGATCACCAGCCCCGAGAGGTGGTTGTCGTAGCTGCGGTTGTTGAAGATGAAGCTGTCGTTCACCTCCCGGGAAATGATGATGCCGTGCTTCTTCCGGGTGCCGTAGACGGTGTTCTCGGCAATGATCAGGCCATGGGAACGGTCGTGGGGGTCGATGCCGTAGACGATGTTGTCGCGGTAGGTATTGCCCTTGAGCACGAAGCCTTCGGTCTCGTAGCAATAGAAGCCGTACCACATGTCCGAGAACTCCGAACCGATGATCCAGCCAGTGGGCTCGGGACGCTTGAGCACCTTGGCCATGTTCGGCGTGTACTGGGAAATGCTCACCCCGTAGGACTTGGAATTGGCGTAGCCGAAGCTCGCCATCTTGCTGTTGGCGATGTAGGTCTGGGTGCCGCCCCAGGCCAGCAGGAAGGGGCGAAACTCCTTGGCCGAGCGGAAGGTCGCCGGGCCGTTGTCCTTCTCGCGCCAGCCGGTGACCTGGGTATCGCGCACGAACAGCTGGCCATCGTTGACCAGGAACGCGCCGGCTTCCTGGGACAGGCGCAGCTCGCGGGTCTGCTGGTCGATCTCCAGGATGCCGTGGCGCCCGACCACGATCGGCAGGCGGGCCAGGTAGACCCCAGGGGCGGTTTCGCTGATGTACTGCTTGGGCAGCTTGCCTGCCAGGTCCTTGAGGTTGACGTAGCCATCGTCGACGAAGATCGCCTGGGGAATGCCGTGCTGGCGCACCACCCATTCGGCCATCTTGTTGTCGCCGCCGATGAAGTCCTTCAGGGCGTCTTCCTGCATCATCCGCCGCACGCTGATCTTGCCCGGCTTGCTGCGCACGATCTTCGCCGCCACGGCTTCGGCGGTGTAGCCGGAAAGGTCGGGCAGGGTCGGCTTGGCCAGGGCCAGCGGTTCGCTGGGGGCGCTGCTGACGGTGTAGGTCTTGGCCTGTTGCAGCTCCTTGACGACGGTCGGCGCCTTGGCCGTCTCGACGTTGCCCAGGGCCGTGCCGCTGGCCAGCAGCAGGGCACCGGCCAGCAGGCCCAGGGAGCCTTTGTGCAGCGGGGTGTGGGGATGGCGATGCATCTGGGGGACTCCGTTCATGGCTGGCCTCAGAAGCGCCAGATCACGTCGATGAAGGCGCGGTGCATATAGGAGTCGACGTCCTTGCCGTAGGCGTCGCCGGGCTTGAACACGCCCCCGCGAAAACGCACCAGGGCCGCGGGCTCGTCGATCGACTGGCTCAGGGCCGCCGGCAACAGGCCTTGCTTGAAGTACTTGGTGACCACCAGGTCCATCTCCTGGCCGAGGTCTTTCTTGCCGTCTTGCAGGGGGAGCGAGGTGCTGCCCAGCAGGGCGCCGGTGCTGTCGTCGTAGTCGTTGTGCACGGCATTGATGCCGTTGCTGCCCACCGGCCTGTTGCCGTCCACGCGCCAGAACTTGTGGTAGACCAGGCTGGCGTCGTAGTCCTCGCGCAACTGCCAGGAGCCGAACAGGGTGGCGGTCTGGGTGTTGTTCAGCTCGCCACGAAAGGCTTCGCCGAAACGGTGCACCCGCGAGCGGGTGCCGGTGAAGTTCGAGCGGTTGCTTTGCAGGCCGTTCTGCTCGTATTCGGCGCTGGCCCGGGCATAGGCCGCGCCCACTTGCCAGTTCGGGTCCAGGCGCAGGCGCACGCCCAGGTCGGTGGCCCAGCCGTTGAGGTTTTCACCACGCTTGGCCTGGGTCGGGCGGCTGCCGTCGGCATTCAGCGGGTTGACCGTGTCGCGGTCGCCGCGCATGCCGGTGAGGCTGGCCCAGTAGTTGACAGTGTTGGTGTTGCGCCAGTTATAGGCGTCGCTGTTGGCCTCCAGGCCAAGCCAGGTCAGGTCGCCGTTCTGTTGCTTGTCCAGCGGGTCTCTGGCCTCTCCGGGCTTGGCATAGTCGAGCTTGCCGTCATCGTGGGTATGGTGGGCGCGAATGCCCACCCACTGGCCGGGCGTCCACTGGTAGGCGACGTCGGCGTAGGCGTGCAGGCGGTCCTTGTCCTTGGGCGCCAGTTCCTTGAGGTCGGTGCGGTATTCACTGAAGCGCTCGGCCAGGCCCAGGTTGGCCCGCAGCAGGGTGGTGTCGAAGGTCCAGTTCAGCGCTTCGATGTTGGTGTCGCGCCATTGGCCATCGTCGTTACGCAGGCGCTGGCGGCCGAACTTCAGTTGCTCGCCGGGGTAGGCGGTGAAGCCGCTGTAGCCGACCCAAAATTCGCGCAGGGCCAGGTAGTTCTTCTTGGCCTTGCGGTCGTCGTTGGCCGACTGCTGGCTGGCATCGTCGCTGGATTGTTGCAGGGTGTCGGTCTCGATCACGTCGGTGGAGGTCACCGCCTGGCCCATGGCATAGGCGCTCCAGTTGCCGCTTTCGCCATAGACCCAGGGCCGCAGGTCCAGGCCGATGCCGTTGACGTCGCCGCCACCCTGGGTACCCAGGTCGCGGTCGTCCTCCGATTGCGCGGTGATCTTCACTTCCAGGCCGAAGTTCTTGGTCTCGCTCAGTGCCGCGAAAGAGGGTGTCGACCAGGCCAGGGCGCAACCCAGGGCAAGCCCCAGCTTCGACAGGCGCAAGGGGGCCTGGCGGTCGCAGCCTGCGGCAGCGGCTACAAGGGCGCGCGTGGGCAATGGGATGTACTTCATAGGGATTCCTCGCCGTCTTCTTCCTGCAGGGCCTGCAGTTGCAGCGTGCTCTGGGCCAGGGTGCCGCGTACGGCCTGTTCCTGTTGCAGCAGGCGCTGGGCTTCGGCGCGTTGGCCGGGGGGCAGTTGTTCATCGAGTTGTTGGGCCAGTTCGTTGGCCTGGGGGGTGTCCTGGACCTTGGCCAATTGGCTGAAGACGTAGGCATTGACCGGGTCGGGCCGGGTGCCGCGGCCCTGGGAAAACAGCTGGGCAATGGCGAAGTCGGCGCTGTTCTGGCCGTTGCGGGCAGCGGTCAGCAGATGGTCCAGGGCCTTTTGCGGATACACCTGGCCCAGGTAGCCACGGCGGTAGATCTGGCCCAGGTAGTAGTCGGCGGCGACCTCGCGGCCCTGGGCTTGCTTGAAGTGTTGCTCGGCCACCTTGGCATCGGCCGGCACCCACTTGCCCTCGTAGTAGAGCTTGCCCAGCAGCAGTTCGGCGCGAGGCTGATCGGCGGCGCGGCCGTTGTCCAGGTACTTCATCATTTGCTCGACATCGCCCAGTTCGGGGAAGTCGTAGAGCAGTTGCGCCAGGCTGACCCAGGACGCCGGGTACACCGGGGCCACTTGCTCGAGCAGGGCCTGGGCGGTTTTCTCGTCGGGCTTGCCGAGGCTGGCGTCGCCCAGGACCCGGGCCACGCTGTCGACCCGCTGGGCGCTGACGGTGCCACGGCCATGGCTGGCTTGCAGTTGCTTGAGCAGCTCGGCTTGCTGCTCGGCCTGGCCGCGCTTCTGGTAGACGGTGGCCAGCTCGACGTAGCAGATGTCGGTGCTGTTCAGGGACGCCTTGCAGATCTTCTCCACCTCATCCAGATGTTGGTCGTAGGTGCCCTGGGTGCGATACAGCAGGACCTGGGCCAGCCCGGCCTCGGGGTAGCCGGCGGCGCGCCATTGGCCGATCTGCCGCTGGGCGTCGACGTTGGGGAAGCTGTGGGGATATTGCAGGTAGAGCATCGCCAGGGGGATCAGGGTGTTGCCTTCGCCGTTGGCGAAGGCCTTCTGCAGCAGGCCCTCGGCTTCGTGCCGTTCGGCTTCGCTGGCCCCGGGCTTGGTCGCCAGCAACCGGCCCAGGCGCGCCTGGGCCCGTGGCGAGGTATCGGCGGCAGCGCGGTAGGTGGCCTCGGCCTGCTTGATCTGCGCCGGGTCGCGGCTTTCCACCTGGATATCCGCCAGGCCCACTTGCGCCTCGCTATAACCCAGGTCCGCCAGCTGGCGATAGTTCTGCTGCGCCAGGGCGGTGTCGCCGCGCTTGAGGGCTTCGTTGGCCAGGCGCTGGTCCGGCAGGCCGGCGCAACCGGCCAGGGCCAGGGCGGCCACCAACGGCAACACCGCGAGTTGGGTAGGCGTGTTCATGGTTACAGACCCGTGGCCATGGCTTTGTCGATCAGCCAGTTCATCGATGGCCCGCGGTCACTGCTGACTTCCACCGGGCGGCCGGCGAACTCGCTGCCCAGGGGCGCGTCGGGCTTGATCTGCACGCGGATATCCGAAGACAGGTCGTTGCCGTTGAGGCTGGTGCTGCTGACGATGGTGCCGGTGCGCATCTGGTCTTCCCCGGCGACCTGCAGGTTGACCTTGGTGCCCGGGCGCACGTCGCCGAACTGACGGTAAGAGAAGCGCGCCTCGACGGTGGCCAGGCTGCCCCGTGGCACCAGTTGGTAGATCACGTCGCCCTTGCTGGCGTACTGACCGTCGGCCACCAGCTGCTGGGCCACGGTGCAGTCGCAGGGCGAGGTCAGGGTGCCGGTCATCTGCTTGCCGAACAGCTCCTCGACCTTGGCCGGCTGCAACTGGTTCTCGTCCAGGTGGCCCTTGAGCACATCCAGCATGCTGGTGCTGAAGCTGGCCAGGGGCGCGCCCTTGGCTACGTTGCCGTTGGCCTGCACCAGGCTTTGCACGGTGCCGTCGCGCGGCATGGTCACGTTCATTCCCGGCACGTTCACCAGGCCGGCCTCGGCGTGGCTGACGAAGTACAGGCCATACACCGACTTGAGGATGAAGCCGAAGGCGGCCAGGCCGACGATGAAGATCCCGGCACTGAAGGTCACGGCCCGCAGGCGGCCCAGGGGACTCATGCCGCTGCCGTTGTCCTTGGTCTTGCGCGCCTTGGTGAAGTTGTCGCGCTGCAGGGTGGCGAGCACGTCGCCCATGCTGACGAGGTCGCCGGCCAGGTGCGAGGTGATCAGGTGGCGCAGGGTGGCGATGTCCTGGGGTTCCAGGTTCTGGAACTGGCAGCCGACGCGGCCGCTCTGGCGGTCGAAGGAGCGCACTTGCAGCTCCACGTCCATGGCCAGGCCGAGGTTGTCGATGACGAATTGCAGGCGGCCCTTGTGTACGCTGCCCACGGCCAGCAGTTGTTGCCCGGCGTTGAAGCTCAGGCCACCGGCGGAGAGGTCGTGGAGCCGCACTTCCAGGGGCTTGGCCTCGGTGCCGAAGAAGCGCAGCTTGGCCGGGATCCTGACCCGGGCGTGCTGGCGCTGGGCTTCGGATTCATGCACTACGTTGACGTTGACGGCGGTGTTCATAGGGTCGATTTCCTAGTTCATTCAGGCAGGGCGGTTCAGACCATCAGCAGCAGTACGGCGACGAATACGCTGCCGGCCGAGAAGGTCATGGTCCGGGACGACCAGGTGTTGAACCAACGTTGAAAACTGGCGAGGTCGCGGGTCAGCTTGGTGTCCTGGCGGGTCCAGGATTGCTGGTCGAGGCGGAAGAACACGTAGATCTTCACCAGGGCCCCGACGATCTGGTTGTAATAGAGGATCAGCGGATAGGCCGGGCCGATCCGGTGCCCCGAGCAGGACAGCAGCAGGGTCAGGATCAGTCGGGTGATGCCGATCCACAGCAGGTAGGCGAGGATGAACGCGGTGCCGTACTTGAAGCTGGCGATGATGGCCACCGTCAGGCCCAGCAGCGAGGTCCACATCGATACCCGCTGGTCGAACAGCACCACGCTGGTGAACAGGCCCAGGCGCTTGATCCCCAGGCCCAGGGCCCGGGAGTTCTGCCGCAGGTTGTTGCCGTACCAGCGGAACATCAGCTTGCGGCTGGCCTTGATGAAGCTCTTTTCCGGCGGGTGCTCCACGGTGTTGATCGCCGCGTCGGGCACGTAGAAGGTGTCGTAGCCCAGGCGCATCAGGCTGAACCAGCTGGACTTGTCGTCGCCGGTGAGGAACTTGAAGCGGCCCAGGCGCCAGTGTTGCAGGGAGTCGCTCTCGACGTCGGCGATGAAGTCCGGGTCGGTGACCACGGTGGCGCGAAACACCGACATGCGCCCGGTCATGGTCAGCACCCGCTTGGACAGGGCCATGGAACACATGTTGATGTGCCGCTGGGCGAAGCGCAGCTTGTGCCACTCGCTCATGATGTAGCCGCCGCGCACTTCGCAGAATTCGTTGGTGGTCAGGCCGCCGACATTGCCGAACAGCTGGAACCAGGGCACGGTCTTGCGCACCACGCCTTCGGCCAGCACGGTGTCGCCGTCGATCACCGCGACCACGGCACGCTCGTCCGGCAGGTGGCGGGAGATGGCGCGGAAGCCGAAGGCCAGGCCGTCGCGCTTGCCGGTGCCGGGAATGCGCACGAAGTCCAGCTTGACCCGCTCGGGCGGGTTCAGCCGCGCCCACAGGCTCTTGATCAGCAACTCGTCGGACATCTCCACGATCGAGCAGACCACGGTCGTGGGGAAACCGCAGTCGATGGCCTCGCGGATCACCGAGCCGTAGACCTGGGCGGTGGTCAGCGCCTCGATGCGAAAGCTGGTGACCATCAGGTACACATGGGACGGGTCCGCCGCCTTGCCGAGCTTGCGCACCTTGCGCCGCAGGTGTGGGTAGACCACGTAGAGGAACAGCATGCCGCGCACGAAATGCGTGGCGCCCATGGAGTAGCGCCAGATGCCCACGGCGCCGATCAGGAAGATGAAGTCCTTGGACTGCGAGTCGAAGGTCGAGGCGGGCAGCAGCAGGGCCATCCCCATCAACAGACTCAGGTAGAACAGCCAACCGGCGGCCTGGAGCAGGCAGTGTTTTAGCCTGTGCATAATCAACGTCCTAAAATCAGTTGCAAGCTCCAAGCGGCAAGCTGCAAGCGCGGTGCTCACACTGGCGGCTTGAAGCTCGGAGCTTGCCGCTGCCGTTACCAGCAAATGCCTTCGGTACGGCCCTGGGCGCAGGTCGGCTTGGACATGAAGCCCACCAGGTCGATGACCTGCTTGCCGTGGGGGACGTCCTCGACCAGGGGGCGGAACTTCTCGTCGCGGTTGCCCAGGATGATCAGGTCGGAATGTTCGATCACCGCGTCGAAGTCCGAGTCGAGCAGGGACGAGACGTGGGGGATCTTCGATTCGATGTAGTCCTTGTTGGCGCCATGGACCCGGGCGTACTCGACGTTGCGGTCGTAGATGCGCAGGTCGAAGCCCTTGCCGATGAGCATTTCCGCCAGCTCCACCAGCGGGCTTTCCCGCAGGTCGTCGGTGCCGGCCTTGAAGCTCAGGCCGAGCAGGGCGACCTTGCGCTTGTCGTGGCTGGAGACGATGTCGAAGGCGTTCTGCACCTGGGATTCGTTGCTGCGCATCAGCGAGTTGAGCAGTGGCGCCTGTACATCCAGGGCACCGGCGCGGTAGGTCAGGGCACGCACGTCCTTGGGCAGGCACGAGCCGCCGAAGGCGAAGCCCGGGCGCATGTAGTACTGGGACAGGTTGAGGGTCTTGTCCTGGCAGACCACGTCCATCACTTCGCGGCCATCGACGCCCACCGCCTTGGCGATGTTGCCGATCTCGTTGGCGAAGGTGACCTTGGTCGCGTGCCAGACGTTGCAGGTGTACTTGATCATCTCGGCGACCTCGATGTCCTTGCGGATGATCGGCGCGTCGAGTTCTTCGTAGAGCGCTTGCAGCATGTCGCCGGAGGCCTGGTCGAGCTGGCCGATGACGGTCATGGGCGGGAAGTCGTAGTCCTTGATCGCGGTGCTTTCGCGCAGGAACTCGGGGTTGACCGCGACGCCGAAATCGACACCGGCCTTCTTGCCCGAGCAGTCCTCGAGGATCGGGATCACCACGTTCTTCACCGTGCCCGGCAAGACGGTGCTGCGCACCACCACGGTATGGCGGGTGGCCTTGTCGCGCAGGACGAAACCGATTTCGCGGCATACCGATTCGATGTAGTCCAGTTCCAGGTCGCCGTTCTTCTTGCTCGGGGTGCCGACGCAGATCATCGACAGGTCGGTATCGCGGATGGCTTCGGCGAAGTGGGTGGTGCCGCGCAGGCGGGCCGTGCGGATTCCTTGCTCCAGGAGTTCACCCAGGCCCGGTTCGACGATCGGCGACTTGCCGGCATTGATCAGGTCGATCTTGTCTTTGGAAATATCTACGCCAACCACTTCATGGCCCCGAGCGGACAGGCAACCGGCACAGACTGCACCGACGTAACCCAAACCAAATATGCTGATGCGCATCGCATTTACCTCTGTGTTATTCACGCCATTAGATGGCCGGAGTTAATGTTTGCCAGCTGTAGTTGTGCACTGGGAAGTACAGCGAAAGACGCCGTAATATCCTGTGCAGGCAGACTAAGTTCCGAGTGATTAAATAAATTCACTCAAGTTGTGCGCAACCGGTCCTTGTTGTTTCGATGTGCCGTTGAATGTTGCCGGCGGCTCCTGCTGCAGGTCTCCCGAAAAACCACCCGCGTTCCTGTGGATAGCTGGATGCCACGTGGTCCGTGCTCTCCAGTTGCTTGCAGGGAGGCCTTGAAGGCCAGCTGTTCCTTGGCTTGTTAGGGGATAGTTGGGGCTCTTATCTCCTGTTTTTATTCCGTTAGTTAAAGTTTGAGTTACGCCGTTGGAAGCGGCTTCGTAAGTTATTTAGTTTTCCGGGTGTCCGTGTAAGTCATCTCGTACGCTGTCGTTGAGAATCGTTACCGGTGGTATGAGCGGTCTTCGCAGGCATAGTTCCTGCCCACTCATCCTGTTTTCTGAAATTTCTTGAAATATCGAGAAAGATGGCACTGCTCGCAATTTGATAGCACTAAGGGTTTGGCCCTTTAGTTCTGGGGAGTTAAAGCGGTGGGATATTTTTGTGCCACTACCGAATAAAAAAAGTGGTGCCACTACTGAAAAAAATCACTCTTGTCGAGTGAAAGAAAAGTCATGGAAATAGATGAAATTTTTATGGCGCCAAAAAAATGACTTGGCGGTGTGGGGAGAATGTGCAGGTGATCACATTCTGGCGCGCTCGCCGTGAAAACGAGCGCGGCAGGGGGAACGCTTTACTGCGGTGCGTGGTCGCGCAGGAAGACCAGGTTGTCGGCCTTGGATTGCTCGGCGCTGAAGCGATAGCCCTGGAGGTCGAACTGCTTGAGTCGGGCCGGATCGTCGATGCGCTCCTGGATCACGAAGCGGCTCATCAGGCCCCGGGCCTTCTTGGCGTAGAAGCTGATGATCTTGTACTGGCCGTTCTTCAGGTCCTTGAACTCGGTGTTGATGATCCGCGCCTTGAGAGCCGTGCGCTTGACCGCCGAGAAGTACTCGTTGGACGCCAGGTTGAGCAGCAGGTCGTCGCCTTGCTCGGCCAGGGCCTCGTTGAGCCATTCGCTGATGCGAGTGCCCCAGAATGCATACAGGTCCTTGCCCCGGGCGTTGGCCAGCTTGGTGCCCATTTCCAGGCGATAGGGCTGCATCAGGTCCAGGGGGCGCAGCAGGCCATAGAGGCCGGAGAGCATGCGCAGGTGCTGCTGGGCATAATCGAAATCCGCCTCGCCCAGGGTCTGGGCATCGAGCCCGGTGTAGACGTCGCCCTTGAACGCCAGCAAGGCCTGCTTAGCGTTGGCGGGGGTGAAGGCCGGGGTCCAGCTGCCGAAGCGCGCGGCGTTGAGGCCGCCGATCTTGTCGGAGACGTGCATCAGTTCGCTGATCTGCGCCGGCGTCAGTTCCCGCAGTTGCTGGATCAGTTCCTGGGAGTGGTCGAGGTACTGCGGCTGGGTAAAGCGCTGGGTTACCGGCGGGGTCTCGTAGTCGAGGGTCTTGGCGGGTGAAATCACCATCAGCATGGGGCGTCTCCTTTAAGCGTCGGGGGATTCTAGGGGCTCGGGCCGCCGGACTCCACCTATCGAGGCAATAGCTGACGCGTGGCGCGGGTGGGGATCGGCTATAGTGCCGCGCGGGTTCTGTTCTGGAGGCATCCCTTTTGCGTATCGCGTTTTTCTTTTCGGCCTGGCTTTTGAGTCTGAGTGCACTGGCGGCGCCCAATGATGTGGCGACCCTGGACCGCAGCACCTGGCCGGAAAAGCTCGACAGTCCGACCCTGTTCGACGTTGCCTCGCGGGCCGAGATCCTCACGTTCGCCCGCGCCTTGCTGGTCAGCGAAGCCTGGGACGAGGCGTCCTTGAAGCAGCGCCTGGGCTTGCGGATGATCAACATGGAGGCCATCGGCAGCCTGCGCGAGCAACTGTGGAAGCGCCTGCTGGAGAACTACGACTTCGCCCAGCAGAGCTGCGACCAGGATGCGTCCTTCTGTTTCCTGGTGGAAAACATGCAACAACTGCGCAAGCAGGCCGGCAAGTTCCAGCTGGGCGAGGACTCCTATTACGCCCGCTGGTCCGAGCCGAGCCGGACCTTCCATGAACAGTACCTGGACGAGTTGCTGCGCAAGGCCGCCCTGACGCCGCAGACCAGCAGCGAGGTCTTGCGCCTGGGCGACTACGAGCGCAATGGCGACGAACTCCACGACCGGATGTTCCTCTTGACCTTCGACAGCGCCGCCAACCTGGCGCCGGACAACACCGCCTGGCTCACCGAGTACCTGCGCAAGTCCAACCTCAACGGCACCTTCTTCGTCCTGGGCAACGATATCCAGGGCCGCCTGGACAAGGCTTCGGTGGCCAGCCTGCAAGCGCTGTACTCGCAGCAGTGCGTCGGGGTCCAGGGCTGGGAGTTCCGTTCCCATAGCCATTGGCAGGATTGGCAGTACTCGATCCAGCGCAGTGCCGACCTGGTCAAGGGCAAGCTGCCGGAAAACTACGTGCCGCTGTTCCGCCCACCCATGGGCCAGCGCCGGGCCGACGCCCAGGCCTTCTTCAATGCCCAGGGCATGCAGGTGGCGCTGTGGGACATCGATGCCCAGGACGGCCCGGGCAAGCTCAAGGCCCAGGAGAGCGGCCAGCGGGTACTGACCCTGATGCTGTTGTGGCGCCGTGGAGTGATTGCCTTCAATGCCAAGCAGGATGGGGTCAAGGCCAGCCTGCCCTGGTTGCTGGGACAGACCGCGCAAAGCGGGATCGGTTGGGAAGACTGCCAGGACGCGTTTCGCTGAAAAACGCAAAATGCCCGTAAATACGGGACCGGGCAGGAAAACCAGGGGAAAAGGGCAAATCCGCAAGGGATTTCGAGGCAGGCGGACTTCCGACTTTAGCGGCGCCCGGGCCGCTCGCCAAGGGCTATTCGTCACTCTGAAAAATAAACATCAAAA
The DNA here is from genome assembly GCF_014230245.1 of Pseudomonas sp. MSSRFD41. NCBI lineage: Bacteria > Pseudomonadati > Pseudomonadota > Gammaproteobacteria > Pseudomonadales > Pseudomonadaceae > Pseudomonas > Pseudomonas sp. MSSRFD41. The sequence goes on from NZ_JACKZK010000008.1 coordinate 228,406, forward strand.
AAGCTTCAAAGTGCTTTTTCCTGTCACGCTTTTTGGAGTATTACGGACTCAGACCGCCGAAACCTGCAACACAGGTGGCGTCTCCCAAGACTCCTTGTGTGCGGCTCACCTCCAGCCCGGATGGGTGGATTTCGGTGGTCCTTCGAGGCGCGATACCCGATGGTATGGCGTCGACTGGCTCCCACATAAGGTGACCGAGTATGGATGACCGCGGACGCAGCCCTTCCTCCAACCAGCCAATCCTTTACGTACTCGATACCAATGTATTGATTCACGATCCCAACGCCCTGCTGAATTTCGAAGAACACCATGTCGTGATCCCGATGACCGTCCTGGAGGAGCTGGACAAGCTCAAGAGCGGGCATCACAGCGTGGCCGCCGAGTGCCGCCAGGCGATTCGGCTGATCGACAAGACCCTGGGCGAGGCCTCGCCCGAGGATGTCGAGCTCGGGGTGCCGATCCAGCGTGGCAAGGGCGAGCCAAAGGGCTTGCTGTCGATCCTGATGAGCAAGCGCAACGAACCCAACAGCCTGCTGCCGGACAACCTCAACGACAACATCATCATCAACCAGTTGGTCGACCTGCACGCGCGCAACAAGGACTTGTCCGTGGTGCTGGTGACCAAGGACATCAACATGCGCCTCAAGGCGCGGGCCTGCGGGATCGCCGCCGAGGACTACAGCACCGACCAGCTGGTGGACGACGTGGAGCTGTTGCCCAACGGCTTCCACAACATGAGCGGTTCGTTCTGGGACCGGGTAAGCAAGGTCGAGACCCGCCAGGATCACGGCCGTACCTGGCACCAGGTGCAGTTGAACGACGAGCTGCCGGTGGTGCACATCAATGAGTTCATCATCGACGAGCAGGGCTTCGTCGGCTGGGTCAAGGAGATCCGCGACGGTGTGATGCTGATCCTCGACCTGCACCAGGAGCCCCTGCTGCACCAGGAGGCCTGGGGCCTGAAGCCGCGTGATATCTACCAGGCCCTGGCCTTGTACGCGCTGCTCGATCCGGACATCCACCTGGTCAACCTGTCCGGCGCCGCCGGTTCCGGCAAGACCATCCTGGCCCTGGCCGCCGCCATCGAGCAGACCATGGTCAGCAAGCGCTACCGGCGCATCATCGCCACCCGCAGCGTGCAGGGGCTGGACCAGGAGATCGGCTTCCTGCCGGGCACCGAGGCGGAGAAGATGGAGCCCTGGCTCGGCGCGATCACCGACAACCTCGAGGCCCTGCACATGGATGACGAGAGCACCCATGGCAGCGTCGACTACATCCTCAGCAAGGTGCCGTTGCAGTTCAAATCCCTGAACTACATTCGCGGTCGCAGTTTCCAGCAGAGCCTGATCCTGATCGACGAATGCCAGAACCTCACCCCGCACCAGATGAAGACCATCATCACCCGTGCCGGCGCCGGTTCCAAAGTGGTGTGCCTGGGCAACCTGGCACAGATCGATACCCCTTACCTGTCGGCCACCAGCTCCGGACTGACCTACCTCACCGAACGCTTCAAGGACTTCCCCAACGGCGTGCACATCACCCTGCAAGGGGTGCCGCGCTCGATCCTGGCCGAATACGCCGAAAGCCACCTGTAGTTCCCTCACACCTGCCACGGGCGGCCTTCGGGCCGCCCGTTTTGCATCCGCCCCCGGCCTCTGGAGTATCCTGCGTTCCCGCCGTGAACCTGGAGCGCCCGGATGGCCACTGTTTCCCTGCGCAATATCGACTTGAACCTGTTGGTGGTGCTCGATGCACTGCTGACGGAGAAGCACGTGACCCGCACCGGCGAGCGCCTGCACCTGAGCCAGCCGGCCATCAGCCACTCCCTGGGCAAGTTGCGCTCGCTCCTGGACGACCCGCTGCTGATCCGCCAGGGCAACGATGTGTTGCTCAGCCCACTGGCCCGCAGCCTGCAAGCGCCGCTCAAGGAAATCCTCAGCCAGATCGAGACCCTGCTGGGCAAGTCCATCGACTTCGACCCGGCCGCGTCCCAGCGCATCTTCCACCTGGCGATGTCCGACTACGGCGCCGCGATCGTGCTGCCCCGGTTGCTGGTGCGCCTGCGCCAGGAGGCCCCGCTGATGCGGGTGGTGGTGACCCAGGGCAGCCGCCACGAGATGTTCGAGCAAGTGCTGCAGGGCAAGCTGGACCTGGCCCTGGGGGTGTTTCCCGACCTGTCGGAGGAGGTGGTCAAGGAGGTGCTGTTCGAGGAGACCTTCAGTTGCCTGCTGGATCGCACGACCCTGGGCCCCGATGGCACCCTGGACTTGGCGCAGTACCTGGCCCGGCCGCATTTGCAGGTGTCGATGGATGGTTGTTTCAACGGCGAAGTCGATCATCGCCTGCGGGATAAGGGCTTGCAGCGCCAGATCGTGGTCAGCGTGCCCCATTGGGGCACGGCGCCGGGGATGATCCGTGGCACCGACCTGATCCTCACGGTGGCCAGTCGTACCCTGGATGAGCTGGCGCTGGAGGACGGCCTGGTGCGCCTGGCGCCGCCGATGCAGGTGCCGGCGTTCAATTTCGTCCAGGTCTGGCATGGGCGCTCCCGTGACGACCCGGCCCATGCCTGGCTGCGCGAGCAGATCCGCCTGGCCAGCGTGGCCGGCCCCTGAGGGGCGTCAGCCGCGGACGGTGATCACGAAACCGCCGATCACCACCAGCACGCCGAAGAGCTTTTGCAGGCTGATGTCCTTTTGCGGCAGGCCCACCAGGCCGAAGTAGTCGATGATCAGCGAGATCAGCAGCTGGCCGATGATCACCGCCATGATGAAGTTGAGCGCTCCCAGGCGCGGCGCCATCAGCAGCGCCACGGTGATGTAGAGCACCCCGGCCAGGCCCCCGAGCCAGATCCACCAGGGCCCCTGGGCGGCGGCCAGCAGGTTGGGCCGAGGCACCTTGATGAACAGCAGCAGCACGCCCAGGGCCAGCAGGCTCACCAGCAGCGAGAGGCCGGTGGCCCAGAGCGGGTGCCCCAGCAGGCTGCCCAGCCGGGCATTGGTTCCGGCCTGCAGGGGCACGGCGAAACCGGCGAGCAGGCTGAGCAGGATCGGGATAAGCAAGGCCATGAAGAGGTTCCTCTGTGTCGTTGCCTGACCTTGTACGCGGATGCCGGCAGCGGCTCCAATTCGCTGTTCTGATGCGGGCTATTCGTCGGGTCGATCCCCGGCCGCAGCGCCCTGGCGGCGCTAGATTGTCCCGTGCGGAAAACTGACCTGCGGGTTTACAATCGCCCCACCTGATCAGGAGTAACGCCGTGCTGACTCATCTCGATTCCCAAGGGCGCGCCAATATGGTCGACGTCACCGACAAGGCCGTGACGTTTCGCGAGGCGACGGCCGAAGCCCGGGTGCGCATGCTCCCGCAGACCTTGCAGATGATCGTCAGCGGCGGTCATCCCAAGGGCGATGTGTTCGCCGTGGCGCGGATCGCCGGGATCCAGGCGGCGAAGAAGACCAGCGAGCTGATCCCCCTGTGCCATCCGTTGATGCTCACCAGCGTCAAGGTCGAGCTGCGCGCCGAAGGCGAGGACAGCGTGCACATCATGGCGCGTTGCAAGCTCTCGGGGCAGACCGGGGTGGAGATGGAAGCGCTGACCGCCGCCAGCGTCGCCGCGCTGACGATCTACGACATGTGCAAGGCCGTGGACCGGGGCATGACCATCGAGGGCGTGCGGGTACTGGAGAAACTCGGCGGCAAGAGCGGCCACTACCAGGCGGAGCCGGCATGAAGATCAAGGTGAAGTTCTTTGCCCGTTATCGCGAGGCCATCGGCTTGGATGAGACCCAGGTCGACGGCGAGTTCCGTACCGTCGAGGATGTGCGCCAGCACCTGCTGCAGGGCGTAGGCGCCCCGGTGCTGGGGGAGCAGAACCTGATGTGCGCGCGCAACGAGGAGTTGTGCCAGTTGGCCGAACCCCTGGCCGACGGCGACGAAGTGGCGTTCTTTCCCACCGTGACCGGAGGCTGACATGGGCATTCGGGTACAGGACGCGGCATTCGATCCCGGCGCCGAACTCAATGCCATGCACGCGGCCAATGTCGGCGTCGGCGCGGTGGTGGGGTTCGTCGGCTACGTGCGTGATTTCAACGATGGCCAGGATGTCCATGGGATGTTCCTCGAGCACTATCCGGGCATGACCGAGAAGGCCCTGGCCAAGATCGCCGAGGAGGCCGGGCAGCGCTGGCCGTTGCTCAAGCTGGAGATCCTGCACCGCATCGGCGCCCTGGCCCCGGGTGAGCCGATCGTCTTCGTCGCCGCGGCCAGCGCCCATCGCCAGGCGGCCTTCGACGCGTGTGCCTTCGTCATGGATTACCTCAAGACCCGGGCGCCGTTCTGGAAGAAGGAACAGACCGCCGATGGCCCACGCTGGGTCGAAGGCCGGCACAGCGACCAGGCCGCCGCCGAGCGCTGGGAAGACTGATCCAGCACAGGCCTTGGCGCCTTCCTGCGCCTTGTGCAAAACCTCACACACTGCGCGCCTGTTCCTGGTGGCCACCGGGTACAGGTGTTGCCGTGCCCCGTTGACGATATGTACATTAAAGTCCAGTATGGATTTAAGAGTACAAAACAGCTGCGCCGTTCCACCTCTTCTTTCTGTCTTGCCAAACCAACAACAATTCGCGAGAGAACGAACATGAAAAAACTCCCCCTCATCGGTGGCCTGGTCCTGGGCCTGTTGGCGTGCACCCAGCTCTCGGCCGCCGAGAAGACCCTGCGCTTCGGGATCGAGGCCGCTTATCCGCCCTTCGCCTTCAAGACCGCCGAAGGCAAGATCGCTGGCTTCGACTACGACATTGGCAATGCCTTGTGCGCGCAGATGCAGGTCAAGTGCGAGTGGACCGAGGTCGAGTTCGATGGGCTGATTCCATCGCTGAAGGTGAAGAAGATCGATGCCGCGCTGTCGTCCATGACCATCACCGCCGAGCGCCGCAAGTCGGTGGATTTCACCCACAGGTACTACTTCACTTCGTCGCGCCTGGTGATGAAGAAAGGCGCGGTGGTGGACGACCAGTACCAGAGCCTCAAGGGCAAGACCATCGGTGTGCAGCGTTCCACCACCACCGACCGCTACGCCACCGAGGTCCTGGAACCCAAGGGCATCAAGGTGACGCGCTACAGCAATAACGAAGAGATCTACATGGACCTGGCGGCGGGGCGCCTGGATGCGATCTTCGCCGACACCATCCCGCTGGAGGACTTCCTGGCCATGCCCCGCGGCGCCGACTATGCCTTCGTCGGCCCGGAGCTCAAGGATCCGAAGTACGTCGGCGAGGGCGCCGGGATCGCCGTGCGCAAGGGTAACGAGCCACTGGTGGGCGAGCTGGACAAGGCCATCGCCGGCATCCGCGCCAACGGCGAGTACCAGAAGATCCAGGCCAAGTACTTCAAGTCGGATATCTACGGCGACTGATGTCGCCGGTGCTTGCGAGCGATCGCTGCCAGGGGCGCTCGCTCGTCGAGGATCACTGCGCCTTGAGTTCCTTGAGGTGCTTGTACACCGTCGCCCGGCCCATGTTCAGCACGTTGGCCACATAGTTGGCGGCGCTCTTGCCCTTGAATGCGCCTTCGGCGTGCAGCGCCAGCACCAGTTCGCGCTTGTGGTCGCGGGTCAGCAGGTTCAGGCCCAATTGGCGCTCGCGCAGCCAGTTGTGCAGGAAAGTGTTGATCCGCTCCTGCCAGTCATCGCGAAACAGTGAGTCCGGCTGCGGGATCAGCTTGCTGGGGGAGAGGAACAGGTCCAGCGCGGCCTTGGCATTCTCGAACAGCGAGATGTTCAGGTTGATGCACAGCACCGCCAGCGGCTGGCCCTTGGCGTCGCGCAGCACGGTGCTCAGGCTGCGGATCTTCTGGCCGTCCCAGTTGAGCTTTTCGTAGGGGCCGATGTTCCGTTCATCGCTGTCGCCGCTGAGCATGTCTTCCAGGGCCGCATCGTCACCCACTTCACGCTTGGACAGATTGTTGGCGATGTAGTCGACCTTCTGCGTGCGCAAGTCGTGGAGCACCACTTCGGCGTGGGGGAAGAACAGGGTGGCAATGGCGTCGGCGATCGCCCGGAAATTGTCCAGGGCAGGGTCCTTGGCGGGTGTGGTCATGGGTGGTACTCCTGGCGGCTTCAGCGCCCGCCGCTGGCGGGCGCTGGGAGTGTGCCGCAATCGTCCGGGCGCGTCATCCCGGGGTATCAGCCCAGGCGGGCTGGGGACAGCATGGCGGCGTCCAGGCCGAAGGCCGCCAGTGCCTCCGGCAGGGCGGCGCCGCGTACCAGGGCGGCGCTGGCCTGGCCCATGGCCGGTGAGGTCTGGATGCCGTAGCCGCCTTGGCCGGCCACCCAGAACAGCCCGGGCACTTGCGGATCGAACCCGGCCAGCAGGTCGCCATCGCTGACGAAGCTGCGCAGGCCGGCCCAGGTCCGGGTCGGGCGGCGGATGCTCAAGGTCGTGGCTTCCTCGATCCGGTGGATGCCCAGGGCGATGTCCAGTTCTTCCGGCTGCACATCGTGGGGCGGCACCGGGTCGGCGTTGGCCGGGGAGCCGAGGAACAGGCCGGCATCGGGTTTCATGTAGAAGGATTCGTCGAGGCTGACCAGCATCGGCCAGTGCTGGCAGTCCGGGTCTTGCGGGCCGGCGAAGATGAACGCGGCGCGGCGCTTGGGCTGCAGGCCCAGGGGGCGGGCGCCGGCGAGGACGCCGACCTGGTCGGCCCAGGCGCCGGCGGCGTTGATCAGCACCGGGGCGCTGAAGGTCTGGTCGCTGGTGCGTACCAGCCAGTGGCCCTGGGCATCGCGCTCCAGCCCCAGGACTTCGCAATCGGTATGCAATTGGCCCTGGTTGCGGCGGATGCCGCGCAGGTAGCCCTGGTGCAGGGCATCGGTGTCGATGTCGCTGGCAGTCGGGTCGTAGAGGGCGCCGTGGACCTTGTCGCGGCGCAGGATCGGCAGGCGGGCGCAAGCTTCGTCGGCGTCGAGCAGTTGCATCTGCGGCACGCTGGCCTTGGCGCTCAGGTACTGGCGCTGCAACTCGTCGGGGGCGTTGTCGAAGTCCACGGTCATCTCGCCTCGCGGGCTCAGCAGCGGATGCTCGCAGAAGCCTTCGGGCGGCTGGTCGAAGAACGCCCGGCTGGCCAGGGTCAGCGCGCGGACCTGGGGCGTGCCGTAGGCGGCGGTGTAGAGGGCGGCGGAGCGGCCGGTGGAGTGGTAGCCCGGATGGGATTCGCGTTCCAGCACCAGCACCCGGCCATGGCGCGACAGCCAGTAACCGGTGGAAGCTCCGGCAATACCGCCGCCAATGATGATGAAGTCTGCCTCGGTCATTCGAAACTCCGCAAAGGATTCAGGTAACGGGTGCTCATTGCTGGCGGCGCAAGTGGTACAGGGCGTTGGCCAGGGCGATGTCTTCCAGGCCCAGGCCGATGGAGCGGAAGAACACGTGGCGTTCGCCGCTGGGCAGCCGGGCCTGGTAGCTGAGCAACTCCGGCAGGTCGCCGAGAATTGCCCCGCTGTCCCAGCCGTGCTGTTGGCTGGCGATCAGCATGTCGCCGGCCGCGCCGGGGGTGGTGCGCCGGTAGTCACAGTACACCTGCATGTCCTGCAGGGCGGCGGGCGGCACCTCATGGGCTTGTGGCGCATTGGTGCTGATGGAGGTGATCAGCGCGGGCCGCTTTAGGTGGCGCGGATCGATCACCGGCCCGGCGGACGAGGTGCAGAGCAGGATCACGTCGGCTTGCTCCAGGGCCGCCTCGCGCTGGTCGACGAGCACCAGGCGCGGGTCGAGGGCTTGCAGGCGCGCGCGCTGGGCTGCGGACCGCCGGGCCAGGCTTGGGGAATACAGGCGGATGTCCTGCCAGGGGCGCAGGTCCTTGATGTAGTGCAGGTGGGCCTGGGCCACCGGGCCACTGCCGATGATCGTCAGGCGCTGGGCGCCAGGGCCGGCCAGGGCATCGACGGCGACGGCGGTGGTGGCGGCGGTGCGAGCGGTGGTCAGTTCCCCGGCATCGCACAGCAGCAGCGGCTGGCCGTGGTCCATGGACATCAGCAGCGTCCAGGCGGTGACCAGCGGGCCTTGGGTACGCACGATGTAGGGGGAAGTCTTGACCCCGTAGACCCGATCTTCGGCCAGCACGCCCTGGAAGTTGATGAAGTCTCCGGCGCCCTGTGGGAATTCCACCAGCTGTTGCGGTGGTTGCACGGCCAGCCCGGCGGCCAGGTCACGGAACAGCTTGCGCAGGATCCGGGGCACGTCGAGTTGCGCGAGCAACTGGCGGGCCTGGGGCTGGGCAATCACGAATGGCGTGCTGGACATGGAGGTACTCCGTTTTTATAAACTTATTTGTCCATTATGGACTTTTAGTTTATTCGGGCAATATCCAGGCGAAAAAAAACGCAGCCCGAAGGCTGCGTCTTTGCTTGGCCGGGTCCGCTTGGACTCAGGCTTGCGGGCGCTTGCGCTCCACGGCGCGCAGCAGCTCGGTGGGCGGCATTTCGCAGCTGATCTTGCGTCCCAGCAGTTCTTCGATCGCCGGCAACTGGTAGGAGTCGTCCTCGCCGGCGAAGCTGATGGATACGCCGTCGGCACCGGCACGGCCGGTCCGACCGATACGGTGCACGTAGTCGTCGGGGACTTCCGGCAGGGTGAAATTGATCACGTGGCTGATGCCGTCGATGTGGATGCCGCGGCCGGCCACGTCGGTGGCCACCAGGACCCGGATCTTGCCTTCGCGGAAACCTTCCAGGGTCTTGATCCTTTTGTGCTGCGGTACATCGCCGGACAGCTGGGCGGCATTGACGCCGTCGCGCACCAGGCGCTCCTCGATGCGCCGCACTTCATCCTTGCGATTGGCGAAGACCATCACCCGCTCCCAGCCGTTGTCGTTGACCAGGTTGTACAGCAGCTTGTACTTGTCGGCGCTGGCTACGGCGTAGATGTGCTGCTCGACGTTGGCGTTGGCGACGTTCTGGGCTTCGATCTCGACGATCGCCGGGTCGGTGGTCCACTGCTTGGCCAGGTTCATCACGTCGTCGGTGAAGGTGGCGGAGAACAGCAGGGTCTGGCGTTCGCTCTTGGGCGGGGTCTGGCGAATGATCTGCCGCACCTGGGGGATGAAGCCCATGTCGAGCATGCGGTCGGCTTCGTCCAGCACCATCACCTCGACCATGTCCAGGTGCACGTCGCCGCGCTGGTTGAAGTCCAGCAGGCGGCCGGGGGTGGCCACCAGGATGTCGCAGTGGCGGGCTTCGAGCTGCTTGAGTTGCTTGTCGAAGTCCATGCCGCCGACGAAGGTCATCACGTTCAGGCCGGTGTACTTGGTCAGCGCCGCGGCGTCCTTGGCGATCTGCACCACCAGTTCCCGGGTCGGCGCGATGACCAGCGCCCGCGGCTCGCCCATGTAGCGTTCCTTGGGCGGCGGGGTCTGCAGCAGCTGGGTGATGATCGAGATCAGGAACGCGGCGGTCTTGCCGGTACCGGTCTGGGCGCGACCGATGGCGTCCTTGCCCGCCAGGGTGAAGCCCAGCACCTGGGCCTGGATCGGCGTGCAGTAGGGGAAGCCCAGGTCGTGGATGGCATGCATCAGTTCCGGGGCGAGCTTGAAATCATGGAAACGGGTCTTGCCTTCCTGGGGCTCGACCACGAAGTCCTCGAGCTTCCAGGTGCTGACCGGTGGTTTCGGGGCGCGTGGACGACGCTGCTCGGCCTTGGTTTTTTCCGCGCGCGGCGCCTTGGGAGTGGAAGGGGCGGCCGGTGTGGTCACCGGTTCTTTTTTAGTGGCGGTAGCGGGCGCGCTCCGTTCCGGCTGGTGGCCGTCATTGCGGCTGCTGGAAGGGGGGATGGGAGCGCTGGGGCTTGGCGCGCTTGGCTCTGCCTCGCTTTTACCGAAGATCTTCTTGAGTGCTTTGAGCACGGTCATCTCATCAATTGGTTAAGGAATGTACGCCGGCCAGTGTAATGCAAGAAACGGGCGCGGCGTAGTCTGTTGCTCGCCCTGTGCTCCCAGGGCGGACGGTTAGCGCAGGCGTGCGGCCAGCCAGGTGCCGATATCGCGAATTTCCTCGGGCAGCACCTCGTGTTCCATCGGGTATTCCTGCCAGCTCACGTCGACCCCGCGTTGCTTGAGGTGTTCGTAGGCGGTGCGGCCCATGGCGTTCTGCACCACTTCGTCGTACTGACCGTGCAGCGCCAGCACCGGGATCCGCTGCTGGCTGGCCGACAGCTGCAGTTCGTCGCTGAAAGTCGGGGCATAGGTGGACAGCGCCAGCACGCCGCCCAGGGGGCCTTGCCACCTGAGGAAGGCGGTGTGCAGCACCACCGCGCCGCCCTGGGAGAAGCCGGCGAGGAAGATCCGCGAGGCATCGATGCCGCTGGCCCGTTGCTCCTCGATCAGGCGGATGACCTCGTCGGCCGATTCCTCGAGCTGCTCGCGGCTGATGGCCCGGGCCGGGTTCATGGCCAGGATGTCGTACCAGCTGGGCATGGCGTAGCCGCCATTGATGGTCACCGCGCGGGTCGGCGCCTGGGGCAGGACGAAACGGGTGCTCAGCAGCGTCTCTTGCAGCGCCTCGGCCACCGGCAGGAAGTCGTAGCGATCCGCGCCCAGGCCGTGAAGCCAGATCACGCAGGCATCGGCAGGCTTGCTGGGCTGAAGGGTCAGGGGCTGGGTCATGGTTGCTCCAATTGTGTGCGTGCGCGCCGGCCCGGGCGGGGACCAGGGGCGCGGCAAGTTGATCGGTGAGGATGGCGCCAGGGCCAGCGGTTGCTGGCGTAACACTAACAGGCTGGCGCCGGCCTGGGGATAGCCAGCTATGTCCTTCAACTTGCAGGATGAGGTACAGGAGGAATTGCAAGACAGGACATTGAACTCCGAGAAAAGCCTGAATACCATGTCGGGAAATTCGTCCAATGATTGGATGATACGAGTAAATGCCATGAGTGAAATGCCTCCTTTGATCAAGCGTTCCCTGGTCGACCAGGCCCTGGAGCAGCTGCGCCTGCGGATCACCCGGGGCGCCTGGGCCGTCGGCCAGCGCTTGCCTACCGAGCCGGAGCTGGCGGCCGAGCTGGGCATCAGCCGCAACACGGTGCGCGAGGCGATGCGGGTCCTGGCGTTTTCCGGATTGATCGAGATCCGCCAGGGCGACGGTAGTTACCTGCGGGCGGTGGCCGATCCCCTGGACATGCTCCAGGCCCTGTCCCAGTGCTCCGTGGAGCAGGCCCGGGAAACCCGGCAGATCCTCGAAGTGGAGGCCGTGGGCCTGGCGGCCTTGCGTCGCACCGAGCAGGACCTGCACGAATTGCAGGTGGCGCTGCATGACAGCAGTGAGCACTTCCATGGCGACCTGGAGCGCTACATCGCCTGCGACCTGGTGTTCCACCAACGCCTGGTGGACGCCGCGCACAACCCGACCCTCAGCCAGCTGTACCGCTACTTCTCCAGCGTGGTGGGAGCCCAGTTGCGCCAGAGCCTGAACATCACCCCGCGCCGCCAGGACGTCTTCGACCTGCACCGGCACCTGCTCGATGCCATCGAGCAAGGCGACCCCGAGCGCGCCAAGGGCATTTCCCGCCAGCTGATCAACGAATCCTGAAGCCGAGACCGACCATGTCCAACCACCAGGCACTCCCCCATACCCCACCGCCGGAACTGCTGATCGACGCCGAGGCCGACGACGAAGAGGTGCAGCAGGCTCCCCCGGTGCTGCGTCGCCCCTGGCTGTTGCTGCTGGGGTTGATCCTGGTGGCGCTGAACCTGCGTCCGGCGCTGTCGAGCATGGCGCCGCTGCTCAGCGAGGTGTCGCGGCAGTTGGGCTTGTCGGCGGCCCAGGCCGGCTTGCTGACCACCTTGCCGGTACTTTGCCTGGGGCTGTTCGCGCCCCTGGCTCCGGTACTGGCCAGGCGTTTCGGCGCCGAGCGGGTAGTGCTGGGGATCCTGCTGACCCTGGCCCTGGGCATCGTCCTGCGCAGTTCGTTCGGTGAGGTCGGGGTGTTCGCCGGGAGCATCCTGGCGGGCGCCAGCATCGGCGTGATCGGCGTGTTGCTGCCGGGCATCGTCAAGCGCGATTTCGCGCGCCACGCCGGGACCATGACCGGGGTCTATACCATGGCCCTGTGCCTGGGGGCCGCCATGGCGGCCGGAGCCAGCGTGCCCCTGAGCCATGTGCTCGGCGACAGCTGGGCCATGGGCCTGGGCTTCTGGGTGGTGCCGGCGCTGGTGGCGGGAGTGTTCTGGTTGCCCCAGGTCGGGCAGAAGCACGGTGCCCACCATGTGGCTTATCGTGTGCGGGGGCTGTTGCGTGACCGCCTGGCCTGGCAGGTGACCCTGTACATGGGCCTGCAATCGTCCCTGGCCTACATCGTGTTCGGCTGGCTGCCGTCGATCCTCATCGGTCGTGGCCTGAGCCCGACTCAGGCCGGGCTCGTGCTGTCGGGCTCGGTGATCGTGCAGTTGCTCAGCTCCCTGGCCGCGCCCTGGCTGGCGACCCGCGGCAAGGACCAGCGCCTGGCCATCGTGATCGTCATGCTGATGACCCTGGGCGGCCTGTTCGGTTGCCTGTACGCGCCGCTCGATGGCCTGTGGGGCTGGGCGATCCTGCTGGGCCTGGGCCAGGGCGGCACCTTCAGCCTGGCCTTGACCCTGATCGTGCTGCGCTCGCGCGATACCCACGTGGCGGCCAACCTGTCGAGCATGGCCCAGGGCATCGGCTATACGTTGGCATCCATGGGCCCGTTCGCGGTGGGCCTGGTGCACGACTGGACCGGTGGCTGGAATGCCCTGGGCTGGATCTTCGCGGTGCTGGGCGGTGGCGCCATCATCGCCGGGCTGGGCGCTGGCCGTGCGCTTTACGTGCAGGTGCAAAGCGAAAGGATCTGAGCGGCCTCACCGGTGGTATTTGCCCGGCAAATGTCGGTAGTGTTCCGCCGGTTTGCGGATTATCGTGCAGGCATTCCACGTTCCTTCGGAGTCTGTCCATGAGCGATGCCCATCGTGCGCTGATCAGCGAGTTCTACCAGGCTTTCCAGCGCCTGGATGCCGAGGCCATGAGTGCCTGCTACACCGAGGATGTGCTCTTCAGCGACCCGGCATTCGGTGAGCTGCGCGGGCGTGACGCCGGCGACATGTGGCGCATGCTGGCCTCGCGGGCCAAGGATTTCTCGTTGACCTTCGACAGTGTGCGCGCCGATGAGCGCAGCGGTGGCGCGCACTGGGTGGCGACCTACCTGTTCAGCCAGACCGGGCGCACCGTGGTCAACGATATCCAGGCGCGTTTTGTGTTCCGCGACGGCAAGATCTGCGAGCACCACGATCATTTCGACATGTGGCGCTGGGCTCGCCAGGCCCTGGGAGCCAAGGGCTTGCTGCTGGGCTGGACGCCGCTGCTGAAGAATGCCGTGCGTGCCCAGGCGCGCAAGGGTTTGAAGGCCTTCCAGGGCGCTCGCTGAAGCCATCCTCTGTTAAGATCGCGGCCTGTTATCCACAAGCCCGATGCCTTTCGTGACCAACCCCGATCCGTCCCCCGTCGCTTGCGCCGTGCCACCGGCGCCGGCCAGCAAACCCTGGTTCGTCTACCTGGTGCGGGCGGCCAATGGCGCCTTGTACTGCGGAATCAGCGACGATCCACAGCGGCGTTTCGCCAAGCATCAAAGCGGCAAGGGCGCGCGTTTCTTTCTCTCCAGCCCGGCGGTCGCGCTGGTCTATACCGAAGCCTGTCGCGACAAGAGCGAAGCCCTGCGCCAGGAGCGGCTGATCAAGAAGCTCAAGAAGAGTGCCAAGGAGTGCCTGGTGGCGGGAGCGACCGGGCCATCATCAATCTGACTGATGGTTTCCCATCAGTCGAATTCGTAGGTCATCCGCTGATTGCGCGCTAAGCTCAAGCCTCTTTTTCTCATGGCGGAGCCTGGTATGTCTGAGTTGATCCTTCATCATTACTCGACCTCACCCTTTGCGGAGAAAGCCCGCTTGCTGCTGGGTTTCAAGGGGCTTTCCTGGCGTTCGGTGAAGATCGCCCCGGTGATGCCCAAGCCCGACCTGACCGCGCTCACCGGTGGCTATCGCAAGACTCCGGTGCTGCAGGTCGGTGCCGACATCTATTGCGACACGGCGTTGATCGCCCGGCGTCTGGAGCAGGAAAAAGCCAGCCCCGCACTGTTTCCCGAAGGCCAGGAACTGACCAGCGCGATCTTCGCCGCCTGGGCCGATTCCACGGTGTTCCAGCACGCGGTGACCCTGGTGTTCCAGCCTGAATCGGCTGCGGTGCGCTTTGGCAAGCTGCCGCCGGAGGCGGTCAAGGCATTCATGGCCGACCGGGCCGGACTGTTCAGTGGCGGCACTACCAGCCGGGTGCCCTTGGAGCAGGCCAGGCACCAATGGCCGACCTTCATGGCGCGCCTGGAGCAGCAGTTGCAACGCGAGCCGGGGGACTTCCTGTTTGGCCCGCCGTCGATCGCCGACATTTCCATGGCCCACCCCTTGTGGTTCCTCAAGGGCACCCCGGTGACCGCGCCGCTGGTGGATGAATACCCGGCGGTCTGCGCCTGGCTGGCCCGGGTGCTGGATTTCGGCCACGGCGCCTCCAGCGAGATGAGCGCCGAGGATGCCCTGGCGGTGGCACATGCCGCGACGCCGGCCCCGCTGCCCCAGGAAGCCTTCGTCGACCCCAATGGATTCAAGGCGGGCCAGCAGGTGGTGATTGCCGCGACCGACTATGGGGTCGATCCGGTGGCCGGGGAGTTGCTGTTCGCCGGGAGCGAAGAGCTGATCCTGCGTCGCGAGGACCCGCGCGCCGGTGTGGTGCACGTGCACTTCCCGCGCCTGGGGTTCGGCATCCAGGCCCAGTGACCTGCTGCCATGGCCGCTACTTGGGCAGGGCGGCCATGATGGCGTCGGGATCGTAGGTGCGGATCAGGGTGCCGTTCACGTCCAGGATCGGAATCCCGGCGCCGCCCAGGTCGATGTAGGCCTGGCGCGCGCTGGGGTCTTTCTCGATATCGAACTCCCGATAGGGAATGCCCTTCTGGTCGAGAAAGCGCCGGGTGGCCTTGCAGTAGCCGCACCAGTCGGTGGCGTACAGCACTACGCGGGCCTGGCTACGGGTGGTCTCGGAAACCGCCGCGCCAGGATCGAACAATCGCTCGATCTTGCCCCAGTGCTGGTAAATCACCACCACCAGCAGGATCAGCAGGAATTTCTTCAAGACCCCCTGGAGCATCAGTTGCGACGCTTGAGCTGGTCGGTCAGCTGGGTCGGCAGGCCCTTGATGATCAAGGTCCCGGCTTCTTCGTCGTACTCGATCTTCGAGCCCAGCAGGTGGGCCTCGAAGCTGATGGACAGGCCCTCGGCGCGGCCGGTGAAGCGGCGGAACTCGTTGAGGGTGCGCTTGTCTGCCGGGAATTCCGTCGACAGGCCGTAGTCCTTGTTGCGGATATGGTCGTAGAACGCCTTCGGCCGGTCTTCGTCGATCAACTCCGACAGTTCTTCCAGGCCTACCGGTTCGCCGAGCTTGGCCTGGCTGCTGGCGTAGTCCACCAGGGCCTTGGTCTTCTCCCGCGCCGAGTCCTCGGGCAGGTCTTCGCTTTCGACGAAGTCGCTGAAGGCCTTGAGCAGGGTGCGGGTCTCGCCCGGGCCGTCGACGCCTTCCTGGCAACCGATGAAGTCGCGGAAGTATTCCGAGACCTTCTTGCCGTTCTTGCCCTTGATGAATGAAATGTACTGCTTGGACTGCTTGTTGTTCTGCCACTCGGAGACGTTGATCCGCGCCGCCAGGTGCAGTTGGCCCAGATCCAGGTAACGGGAGGGCGTCACGTCCAGCTGGTCGGTCACCGCCACGCCTTCGCTGTGGTGCAGCAGGGCGATGGCCAGGTAGTCGGTCATGCCCTGTTGGTAGTGAGCGAACAGCACGTGACCGCCCACCGACAGGTTGGA